>CALRRW020000028.1:0-8881 GCA_943370695.1 Comamonas sp. lk
ATACCCTTTCTTTGTTTGGTGATGGTATTAATTCGCCTACCGGATTTGCCTGGACATTTACCGGTTTGCCGTCTTCAACTCTTCAAAACCCGCAAGTTCGGTTTACAACTGCCGGGTCCAAAACCATTACCCTTGTTACCACCAATGCTTTTGGAAATTCGACTACTACCACAAAAACAATCAGTGTAATTAATAAACCAAGTGCTGCGCTTGTTCCTGCAGGTTCAACACTTAATAAGTGCGGAACAGACAGTGTAACCATCAGCACCAATGTGAGTCCAGTTTTTTCTTTTTTATGGAGTCCCGGTAACCAAACCACACCATCCATCAAAGTTGCCGATACTGGAAGTTATTTTGTGCGGGTTACCAATCCTTCTACCGGGTGTTTTACCAATACGCAACCCATACGTGTAGTTGGACTTCCCAAGCCGGTACCTGTTTTAACAGTTGCAGCCGATACCATTTGTCAGAAAGATAGTTTACTTCTTACTTCTTCAACACCATTTAGCAGTTACCGCTTTTTTAACCAAAGCACTTTGCTGCAATCGGGTAGTTTGTTCACCTATAAAAGTGTATTTACACCCGGAACCAAACAATTAGGATTGGTGGTTACAGGAACCAATGGCTGTGTAAGCGATACCATTCGCAAAGCAGTGGTGGTAACTCCGATTACCGTTGCACCAACCTTATCTTGTGGCACCAAAACAACCTCCTCGGTTGAGTTTACATGGCTTCCGGTGGCGGGTGCTATTGGGTATGAAGTAAGTTTGGATACCGCCAAAACATGGATAACACCAAGCGGGTCACATAGCCATATCGTTTCAGGATTAGCTCCAAATACAAATGTGCAATTGCAAGTAAGGGCCATTGATAACACTCTTTGCTCCCGCGGAGCAATTGCTACGTTGGTTTGTACCAACGGTGCTTGTAATGCGATTACCTATACCGTAAATTCAGACTTAAAGACTTGTTTAGAATCAGCCGTTGATTCCAATATTATTACCCTTCAATTGCTAACATTTGGTTCATCAACCTACTATGCAAGTTTTAATAATGGACCTTACACAAATCAATTGGTATATGATGCCAAGGTTGGTTTGGGTGATAATTCAGTTTCGATTAAAATATTAGACTCCTTGAATGTGGGTTGTCCGAGAGTGGATACCGTGATACACTTAACAGGATTATTGCCAATTACCCAAGTGCCTGTTATGGGTATTGAAGGAGGGCTATGTTCAAGCGATTCTGCAATTCATACATTTACAGTTGGCAATGCAAATAGTGGAGCTGATTACTTCAATGTATTCCGCAATTCTGATTCGCTTCCATTTGCAAAAATAAACGCAACTACAAATGCTACTGTTTCAGTTTCAATGCTAAAATTAGTTTCTCAGGTAGCAACAGGTGATTTATTGTACGCTGAGGCAGTTGATTCTGTATCCGGTTGCAGCATTGTTTCGCAACCATACACAGCTACTATTCATCCATCACCCGCAGCAGGTTTTACTGCAGATATTAACGCGTTGACGGTAACCTTTACTGATACAACAGCAAAAACAAGCAAACGTAATTGGTTGTTTTTTGGCGAGATACCCGATGTGGTAAATGGAGGTGTAAGTATTGTAAAAACATTTGCAACAGGCGGAAACAAATCAATCCAGTTAGTAATGACTGATAGCAATGGCTGCTCCGAACATGCAATGAAACAAATCACCTTGTTTAATACTGCTATTGCTGAAGTTGCTATAACCAATAACAGATTATCTGTTTACCCTAATCCGGTTAAGGATAAATTCTCTTGTATCCTTGAAAGTGGGGAAGAGGCAAACCTTCAGGTATTTGATATCACAGGTAAATTGGTTATGCAAAATAATACGCATCATTCAATGGTGAATGTTGATGCAAGTTCACTTGAAAAAGGATTTTATGTAATGTATATCACACAAGGAACCAAACGATACTCGGCAAAGTTTATGAAAGAGTAACAATTAAAACCACCAAAAGGGAAAGGGCTTCAAGTTGAAGCTCTTTTTTTTTATCCTTCAAAACCAACTTTTCGATGTGTTCCGTCACAGTAGGGTTTATTACCCGATTGGCCGCAACGGCAAAAGGCAGTTACATTATTTTTTTTGACCTGGTTTCCCGATGTGTCTTTTACGGTCACATTCCCAAAAACAAGTAAAGGTCCATTCTGGCTAACCTCCACAACTGTTTCTGATTGAACACTCATGTTTGTGGTATCCATTTCGGCATTCATCACATAACTCAATGCCCCGCTTGGACATTTTTTTACCTGTTCAATAATGGCTTGTGTTGGCGCTCCATCCGGCTTAATCCAAGGGCGTTCGGTGGGATTGAATACAGCGTTAAGTCCTTTCCAGCACAAAGTAGAGTGAATGCATTGTGCACTCTTCCACACAATTGTTACCTCGCCATTGGAGTATTTTTTGGTTACGTCTTTCGTCATATGGTGTAAATGGTTTATAATTTTGATTATACCAAAATCGTATTGATTTCAATAGGATGTGTTAATGTTTGATGAACAGGGCATGCTTTGGCAATGGTTATCATTCTGTTTCGTTGCGCCTCATCAAGGTTGCCCGTAAGTGTTATTGCTTTGGTAAAAACAGTGGTGTTTTCTTGTTTCTCCATATTCACTGTCACTACAATTTCGGATACCATCCACTGTTTTCTGTCGGCATACATACGCAAGGTAATAGCCGTACAACTTGCCAAACTCATCATGAGCAATTCTCCCGGATTAGGACCCATATCGTTCCCATGATGCTCTGCATTTTCGTCTGCAAAGAGGGTGTGACGAGAATTGCTTAAAACAGTTTGATACCGATTGGTTCCGATTGTGGCAGTTATTTGCATGAGTATATATTAACCAATTTGCATTGGTACGTCCATCAATAATATTTCACATTCGGAATCGGCATGAATGGATAATTCATTTACATCCCATATTCCAAGGCCATCTCGTTTGTTTAAGGATTGGCCATTGATGGTTACATCACCTTCAATAATAAAAGCATAAACACCATTTCCCTTTTTATGAATGGTATAACTGGTATTGCGGTTGGGTGTAAATTTTCCCATTGTGAACCAGGCATCCTGGTGAACATAAATTCCTCCATATTTTTCCGGGTCAGGTGATACCACACATTGCCATTTATTGATGCGGTGTTTGGGCTCAAAGGATTGCTGGTGGTATTTAGGAACGATATCCGACTCTTTTGGAAACATCCAAATTTGCAATGTTCGTGCTTCGATATCTTTATTCGGATTAAACTCCGAGTGTAAAATACCCGTTCCGGCACTCATATGCTGTAAGTCGTATTGTTTGATGATGCTACCATTTCCCATGCTGTCTTTGTGCTCCAGCGCACCTTGAAGCGGAATAGTTACAATCTCCATATTATCATGCGGATGGGTTGAGAAACCTCTGCCCGCAGCAATAATATCATCATTGAGTACCCGCAATACCCCAAAGTTCATCCTTTCCGGATTGTAATAATTGGCAAAACTAAATGAGTGCTTGGCTTGCAGCCATCCCCAATCAGCACCGCCACGTGTATCTGCTTTATGCAATACCATGTTTCCCGAAATTTTAGAATCGGGTTGCGGCATATGGTTAAATCCTACATTATTCAGTAAAGGCAAAAGCTCATCGTTTTGATTGCTCATGATGATATCGGCACTTGCACCCTTGATAGCCATTCCTGCCGAAGCTAATATTCCTGCTTTCAAAAAGTCTTTACGTTTCATATTCAGTAATGCTTAATTGAACAACTAATATCGTGTATTAAAATGATTTATTCACCACAAAACCTGGTTGCGGTATGCGGTCAACTTTTTTGGTTTCCATTGTTTGTTGAAATTCATTCAGCAGGCTAACATCACTGCCCGGATACCCTCCAGCAAAGATTGCCACTGGTACCAGTGCTTCAGGAATATTCAAAGTATCAATAGCGGTTTGTTTGTTAAAACCAGCCATAGGGTGCAATTGCAGCCCCATTGAAACAGCTTGCAAATTCATATTCATGTTTGCCGCCCCCACATCGTGCATATGGTAAAAAATTGGCTTGCTTGTTTTAAGAGAATGCGTTCTGCTCAAACTTAAAATTAACAACTGTGCCTGTGAAGCCCAAATCCTGTTTGGTTCATTCAGTGTGGCTAAAAGCGTGTTCCACAAATCTGTTTGTTCAGGTGTAGCATATAAATATACCCACGGTTGATCGTTTGATGCACTAAAACTCCAACGTGCAGCTTCAAACAATGAGTCAATTTTTGATTGCTCAACAGCAGTAGGAGCGAAGGCCCTTATACTTTTGCGTTGTTGAATAATATCGGCAATGGGGTAATCAATTGTTGCGTTTGATGCTGTTAAATCAGGTGCAATTGGAAATGATAGTTGTGATTGTGTGGTCATTTTTATAGAAAGCTAAAAACGCTGTTCCGAAGAACAGCGTTTGGTATAATTTGATAAATGATTATGCTTGTTTGTGCAATTCAATGTTCAGGTGAAGTTTAATTTCATCACTTACTACAGCTCCTCCAGCCTCTGTCATTGCACTCCATTTTAAGTCAAAATCTTTTCGGTTTATTTTTCCATTGATTTCGAATCCTGCTTTGGTATTTCCCCACGGGTCAACTGCTGTTCCTCCATACTCTGCCGTTAGTTCAATGCTTTTGGTCACATTGCGGATGGTAATGTCACCTACCAGTTTGTAGTCTGTATCATTTACTTTGGTAAATGAAGTAGAAACAAAGTTTAATTTAGGAAACGCTTCTGCATTAAAGAAGTCGTCCGATTTTAAGTGACCGTCACGGTCGGCATTACCCGTGCTGATACTTGCTACATCAGCATTAAACGTAATATGAGCGTTCGAAAAATCATCATTCGAAGTTTCTACAACACCGTCAAATGTGTCAAATTTACCGGTTACGGTTGTTACCACCAGATGTCTTACTTTAAAAGAAATTTCAGTGTGTGTTGGGTCTAAAACCCATTTTGTTGTTGCTTGAGTTGTCATGTTTGTGTTGGTTATGTTTTGTGTTATTAAATATGTCAGCGGTCGGAAGTCCGCTGTGTCTTTTATGATGAATGTATCGGAATTAACGGCTAACGCTGCTTCGTTAACTCTTGATTTTGGATACCCTATCGTCAATGAACCAAGACTTATGGTCTATCGTCCGCATTTAGTTCAGCTCAATCATTGGCAAATCCATCACCAATATTCTTGCGTTACTGCCAGCCTTTATGTCTAATGCATCATAGTCGGTAATTCCAATTGCATCTCTGCGTTTCAGTTTTTCACCTGCTACTTCTATATCACCCTCTATTACAAATACGTATGCTCCGTTCCCTGCTCTTTTGTTATGATAGGTTAGTGTATTATCAGCATCCAAATCAGCCAGGTTGAACCAGGCCTGTTGGTGAATGAAAATACCTGTACCCGTTGTTTGGGTGTCGGGTTTGATGATTTCCTGCCATTGGTTTTTACGTCCTTCGGGCAAAAAAGTTTGCTGGTCGTAACGAGGTGTGGCGTTTGCCTTGTCGGGGAATACCCAAATCTGAAATAGTTTTACAGCCTCGTCTTTGCTTGGGTTCATTTCCGAGTGAAACACACCTGTGCCCGCACTCATTACCTGCACATCATTGGGTTTCATGATGCTGCCATTTCCCATACTGTCTTTGTGCTCCAGTGCACCTTCCTGCACCAGCGTGATAATTTCCATATTATCGTGCGGGTGTTTGCCAAATCCCATTCCTTTAGCTACCTCATCGTCATTTAACACACGCAGGGCACCAAAATGAATTTTGGTTGGATCATACCAGCTTGCAAAGCTGAAAGAGTGTTTTGCGTTGAGCCAACCGTGGTTGGCATGGCCTCTGTTTTCGGCCCTATGAATGGTTGTTTTCATAATCTATGGATTCGAATAATTGTTGTTGGTGTTTCGAAATCGAATACAAATGTACAAACATTAATTGTATATACAACTATTTAAGTAATTTTTTTTAATCCCTAAGTTTATCCAAAGCGTCATTTACGGCTTGTGCCTCAGCAATAGTAAGGGTTTTCATGCTTTTGTTCCAGGTTTCATTTTCCAAATCAATAGCCGCCAAAAGGTCAAGACCTTTTTTGGTAATCATGATATCCACCTGTCTGCGGTTGCTTTCGCATATATCACGCTTTACATATCCCTTGAGGCGCAGTTTTTCAACAAGGCGGGTGGCGTTGGAGTTTTTATCAATCATGCGGCTTGCAATATCTCCAAGTGTTGTTGGTTTGGGAGCGGCACCCCTTAAAATACGGAGTACATTGTATTGCTGCGGAGATATTCCATGAGGCTTAAACCGCTGAATATTGTTTGCTTCCAGCCAGCTTGCGGTGTACAAAATATTCACCGTAAGTTTCTCGAACTCACTGGTAAATTTTTTGTTCTGTTTGATTTCTTCCTCTAAGCGCATCGATGCAATATGCTATTATTATTCTTATTTGCAAAATGATAATACCGCATCCGAAAATTCTTTGGGTTTGTCGGCATGCAACCAATGTCCCGCATTTTCAATGGTTTGAATAGTCGATTCGGGAAACAAAGTCTTTATTTCAGCCTCGTCAACGTCTTTGATGTATAATGATAACCCACCTTTCAGAAATAAGGTTGGTTTGTTGAATGTAAATTTTGACGTGATGGCTTTGGTAATTTCCGCATAGTCCTGGAACAAGGTACGGAGGTTAAATTTCCACTCATATTTTCCCTCTTCGGCACGTTCCAGGTTTTTGAGGACAAACTGACGGGTTCCATTATCTCCCAGGTATTTTTTCATGGCTTCTTCTGCCTCTTTCCGGGTTTCTACTTTATCCAAATCAACCTGGAAAATGGCATCAAACACATCATCGTGACCAGGTTTATATGCTCTTGGAGCCATATCGGCTACAATGAGTTTGCTACACAACATCGGATATTGCAGAGCAAATAGCATCGCTACTTTTCCACCCATTGAATGGCCCAAAACAATGGCTTCTGCAATATTGTGCTTAAACATAAAGTCATTGATATCATCCACCATCAGTTGAATAGTGTGTTCGTGAGTATGAGGTGATTTGCCATGATTGCGCTGGTCCAATGCATATACATGCAAACCCGCTTTGCCCCACTCGGTTGCAAGGGTGTGCCAATTGTCCAGCGAACCCAAAAAGCCATGAAGGATAATGAGGTTTTTATCCCCTTCTCCGTATTCTTTATAATTTAATTCGAGCATAAAGGTTTAAACATTGAATTTCTCTACTGAATCACATTGGTATAATTTCCCGTGTTCTATATTAAGCAGTGCAAGTATACAGTTTTTTAATAGCCGTATTTTTCTTTCCAGCGGGCTTTTAAAAAAGTACGCTGTTCATTTTCCCTCGCATTGTTTCCCGGCTCATAAAATTTTTGTCCGCTGATATTGGTTGGCAAAAATTCCTGCTCCACAAAATTGTTTTCAAATCCATGTGCATACTGGTAGTTTTTACCATAATCAAGCTGTTTCATCAGTTTGGTGGGAGCATTGCGCAAATGCAACGGAACAGGCAGGGGACCTGTTTTACCAACTGTTGCCATTGCATCATTAATGGCCATATACGATGCATTGCTTTTGGGTGATGAAGCCAGATAGGTAACACACTGCGCCAGTATAATCCTCGATTCGGGCATACCTATAACCTGTATCGCCTGAAAAGTATTGTTTGCCAGCAGCAAAGCATTGGGGTTAGCATTGCCAATATCTTCGCTTGATAAAATGAGTAACCTGCGCGCAATAAATTCAATGCTTTCACCTCCATCCAGCATGCGGGCCAACCAATATACTGCGGCATTGGGGTCGCTGCCACGAATGGATTTGATGAATGCCGAAATAATATCGTAATGGTTTTCACCCTTTTTATCATACATCGTAATTTTTTGTTGCAGCATTTTACCTACCAGTTCATTATTAATAACAATGGGTTCTGTGGCCTGCATGCAAATAATTTCGAGCATGTTTAACAACTTACGCGCATCTCCGTTGCTGAACACAAACAAGGCTTCTGTTTCCTCGATGGTGATTTTTTTATGTTTCAGGATTTCATCATGTGTGATGGCATGATCAACTATGGTGCGAAGCGTTTCGGGTTCTAATTCTTTGAGTACATATACCTGGCAACGCGAAAGCAATGCATTGTTTACTTCAAACGAAGGGTTCTCGGTGGTGGCACCGATTAATATTATGCTGCCATTTTCCACTGCTCCCAATAATGCATCTTGTTGGCTTTTATTAAACCGGTGAATTTCATCCAAAAACAATAGCACTGTACCAAACATTCTGGCATCATCAATAACCTTGCGCACTTCGGCTACACCCGCACTGATGGCACTAAGTTGGTAAAATTGCATGCCCAGTGCGTTGCATATAATGCGTGCCAAGGTGGTTTTGCCCACACCCGGAGGTCCCCACAAAATCATGCTTGGGACGGTTTTGTTTTGCAAAGCCTGGTATAAAACCTGCCCTTCGGCAGTGAGGTGTTCCTGTCCTAAATATTCGTTAAGATGTTGCGGCCTTACACGCTCAGCCAATGGTTTTGTTGCAGTCATAATTCAGAAATAAATACGCTGCAAATTAGGGTAAATGTTTGTGATTAACCTTTTAATCAACCAATAATTTCTGGTTTTCTAGCTGTCCGGTTTCCGTTTGAAGTGTTACAAAATACAACCCTGAAGTTGGGAATATACAGCGTTCAATACTCAACTCTTTTTGGCAGTTGTATAATGTGTTTTTACAAATAAGTTTTCCGTTAAGTCTTATATATTTCCACTCCTTATGGATGATTTGGATTGAAGAGAAGTTAAATTA
>CALRRW020000029.1:0-8847 GCA_943370695.1 Comamonas sp. lk
CACGATATTAAAGTAAATGACAAACCCGTTATCCTCGTGTTTAATAAAATTGATATGCTCAAGGAGCCGCAGGTGCAACATATAGAAGATGATGATGTGCAGGAAGAAATCCCGTATATCGAACGGTTGAAAAAAACATGGATGGCCAAAGAAAATGCCCCCGTTATTTTTATATCCGCAACCAACAAAACCAATGTGGATGAGTTAAAAAACACCCTGCTCGAAAAAATAAGACCACTCCTCAAAGTACCTTATTAAGGTTCCACATGCAACCCGATCCCGAAATTCTCAAATCATTGGTTGTAACCAAGATGCCTTTTGGCAAGTATAAAGATAGGCTCCTTTGTGATTTACCCGATTTTTACCTCGAGTGGTTTGCTCGGCAAGGTTTCCCAAAAGGAAAACTCGGCATGCAATTGCAAACCGTGCACGAAATCAAACTCAACGGATTAAACGAAATCCTGACCAAGCTGAAGCAGATGCGTTAGCGCGGAGTCCGCTGTGTCGTTTGTTACAATGTCAAAACCGCGGACTGTCGACTGCGGTCCATCCCTTTCCAACCACCTACACTTTTTTGCTTTCCGTTTATTTTCGTAAATTTCACATCCTATGCCTATGAACTACTCTCCGTTTCAATTATCCAAATCCACCTTTATTTACGGTTGCCAATGCCCCAAGCGACTGTATCTTTATAAGAAACACAAAAACCTGGCAAACCCCCAGGATGCAAGACAGGAAGCCGTGTTTGCTGCCGGAACCGATTCCGGTTTGCTGGCGCAGCAATTGTTTCCCAATGGTGTGGATGCTTCCCCTCCTGATGCGTTTCAATATGCGCTGGCGGCCAAAAATACGCAGCTTTATCTGGCCACCCATTTTGTGATTTATGAAGCCACGTTTATTTACAACGGAGTGATGTGTGCCATAGATATACTGGTGCGCAAGGGAAATGTTTGGTATGCTTTTGAAGTAAAAGGAACCAACAGTGTAAAGCCCCAGCATATTACCGATGCAGCGTTGCAATATGCCATTATCACCGGCAGCGGCTTGCCGCTGGCCGATTTTAGCATTGTGCATTTTAACAAAAACTATGTGCGCAAAGGCGCTATCAATGTGCAACAACTCTTTACCGCTACATCAGTGTTGGAAGGAGTATTGAGCCAGCAGGAAACCATTCTTGGAAAAATAGACGAACTCAAACAAGTTTTAGCGTTACCCGAAATACCCGATACCGATGTGGGGATTCATTGCGAAAAACCTTACCCCTGTAATTTTACCAACTATTGTTTTAAGGACATACCCGTTGAAGAAACATCCGTGCCAACCGGAAATATTGAAGTGTTCACCGAACCCCTCAAAGGGTTTATGAACGATATCCAATACCCGTTGTACTTTTTTGATTTCGAAACCATGATGTATGGCGTACCCGAGTTTGATGATTCCAGTCCATGGCAGCAACTGCCATTTCAGTATTCGTTGCATATGCAACGCACACCCGAAAGTGAATTGGAACACCGCTCTTTTTTAGGAGACGGCACCACCGACCCACGCCAACAACTGGTGGAACAATTGCTGCACGATATAGGTACCGAAGGCTCTATCCTGGTGTATTACAAACCCTTTGAAATAGGCCGGCTCAAGGAACTGGCCACGGTGTTTCCGCAACACAAAACCGCCATCTACCATATGGTGACACGCATCGTGGATTTAATCGAACCCTTTAAAAAACAAATGGTGAAAATTCCCGCCACACAAGGCAGCAATTCCATCAAAGAGGTTTTGCCCGCATTGGTTCCCGATTTGAGTTACACAAACCTCATGATACAAGAAGGCGGCACAGCCAGTTTTGCATACACCCGGCATGCGCAATTACCCGAAACCCAGCGCCAGCAAACCCGCAAGGATTTACTAGACTATTGCCATCTGGATACAATGGCCATGGTGAAAATTTGGGAGTGGCTGGGGAAGGAGGTTTGAGGAGAGTTTGTATCTCCTGAATCATTTGTATAAAACGACTTTATTAAGAATATTAGGACAAGATGAATTTAAGGTTCAATACAAAATTGGCGGAAGGCTATTCAAGCAATTCTCAGGTAGCAAGAATACTTACAGAAAACTGGGTTACAGAAAACTCTTATTGTCCTTGTTGTGGAGAATTGCCATTAAATGAGTTTGGAAACAACAGGCCGGTTGCAGACTTTTATTGTAAAAGATGTAATGAAGAATTCGAGTTAAAAAGTAAAAAAGGAAAACTGTCACATACAGTTTCTGATGGGGCTTATTCAAAAATGATTGAAAGAATAAACTCAAACAACAACCCTAATTTCTTTTTCTTGACGTATTCAAAGGATTGGACAGTAAATAATTTTTTAATAATCCCGAAGCAGTTTTTTAGGACTGAAATTATTATAAAAAGAAAGCCACTTTCAGTGAATGCGAAAAGGGCAGGCTGGATTGGTTGTAATATTGATATCTCCAATATTGCACAAGCGGGAAAAGTTTTTTTAATAAAAGATTCAAAATTAATTGACAGGAAAATTGTTGAATCTTCATTTAAGAAAACACTTTTTTTGAGAGAAGAAAATGTTGAATCTAAAGGTTGGACGTTAGATGTAATGATGTGTGTAGATGCAATTAAAAAGGAAAACTTTGTAATAGAGGATGTATATAAGTTTGAAGAAAAACTTAGGTCTAAATACCCGAACAACAACTTTATTAAAGATAAAATTAGGCAACAGTTGCAATTATTGCGAGATAAAGGAATAATTGAATTTGTTGGCCGAGGTAATTATAAAAAGATAATTTATGGGAACATTTAAAATTGAGATTCAGGAATTTCTTTCAAGAATAATTGAAGTCAATGCAGATTCTATGGCTGAAGCTATTTTAGAGGTTGAGCGCATGTATCATAACGAAGTGATTGTGCTTACTCCCGATGATTTTGTTACTACCAAAATAGAAGTATTGACAGAATAAAATTTAGAACAATGCTAACTGGATGAAAGAGATAACCCTAAATAATGAACTGGAAAAGTTTCACTATGGAATCGACCAATTGATTTCTTTCGTCAATTTATTTAACAACAAAAAAACAAGCACCAACAGTTTCCCATTGATGCTTGTCAAATCAAACCACGGAATTTTTTTTACAACGAAGCCAGTTCTTTTTGCAATTCAGCAAGGGATACACTTTTGGTTTCAAGCGGCAGGGTGGTATTTCCCGAAAGGGCCGTTTGCCTGATGCTGAGCTGTGGTCCTTCTGTTGGGTGATACACCACAAACACAATCTTAATGGGAAGTCCTTTGGGCAAGGTGGAAGTATATCCCGCTTCTGTTTTGGTTGCGTACATATAACTGTTGGTTCCCGCTACAAAAAAAGACACCTTGGCTTCTCCCTCATATGGAATGGTAATGGTAGCCATTTGTGTAGGCGGAATATTGCGGAACCGATCGCAATTAAAAGTACCAAACGTTGTTAAGGTCGTTGTATAGGAAGTGCTGATCAGGGGAATGTCTTTATCGGCAAGTCCTGCTTGTTTGCGTTGTTGGGCAATGTCTTGTCGGGCATCGTTCAGCTCTTTGATCAGCTTTGGATTGTTGGCCAGCTGTTGTTCAAAAAAGGTGTTTTTAAAACTGAAGCTACTGTAAAAAGAAGGGTTGGATTCAGCAGGAATCAACATTCCTGCTTTTGCATAATCTTTCACAATATGGGTCATGCTTTGGGTGAGCAAAAAATCAATGCGGTAAACAGCCTGGATAAATTTATCCCGTTCAATATTCGTTTTGCCAACCCTCTCAAAGTACTTCACAAAAAGATCTTGCGGATTGTTGGCCGTCAATTGGTTGTTATCGCTTTTGTAAATCAATTCGCCCAGGGCACTGTTCCATTGTTTGGTTTCAAGGTACCGCACATATGCCGCATAAATTGGTTGTTGTGCCTTTAGCCAGTTTTGCACAGCCGATAGGGTTGATAATTCAAATTGTGTTGAATCATGAATGTATTGCTCATAAGCTGCGTTATAACGAGCCATGCGTTTGTTGAATTTGGCCCGTTGGTCTGCAAACAGTTCTTCCTGGCGTGCATACTCTGTTTTGAGTTTTTTGTCAAGGATAAAACCCGGCACAAACCAACGTTCGTACCATTCAAAGGTGGATTGGGATGTGGGCGCTACAAATTCGGGCAAGGACTTAGGTTCTTTTGGCGCTTTGGGAAGTTCAGGTACATCATAGATGAGTTCCATTTGATCCACATCAAATGCAGGTTGCGAAACAATAAGGCTTCTGAGGTATGCGGTATCGAGTTTGGTGAAGATAACCGGTGCAGGTTTGGTTTCTTTGGGCACAAAAGGAACAGACAATGGTTTCCATTCTGTTACCCCATTTGCTGTTGGAACCGCTGCAAATAATTCCATTCCTTTTTGCATATTGATGGTAGGCATTTCCACTTGCAACAGTTTGCCCTTTTTTAATACCACCTCTTCATTTTGTGCATACGCTTTGATGGAAAACATGCCTCCGCTTTCCAGCATCCGCCCATCGCTCACGGTTGAGAGTTGGTTAAAGGCAGCATCTTTGGGTGTTAAAAATTCTTCCAGCACAATCTGAACTTTTGCAGTTGTAACCGGTTTTCCGCTTTTGGTTTGCAACGCATTTTTGGGAATAACCACGGTGGTTCCATTGGTTCCTGTAATGGTATTGTCTTTTGTGGGGTCAATCGAATACGTTTGTTTGTATTCCGGAGAAGCGGCTTTGATAAGCTCTCCGCTGTTGTGAATATTGTATGTTGTAAGGGTAATATCCACCCTGCGGTTCACCGCCTTTCCTTCAGTATTGGCATTGCTTGTTGACGGTTTACGTTCGCCAAACCATTTCACCGAAATACGATTGGCTTTTAATCCATGTGCAGTAAAATAAGCTGTTACCGCATCCGCCCGTTTGCGCGAAAGTTCCAGGTTGTATGCATCATCAGCATCCGCATCGGTATGTGCTGTGAGTTGCAATTCTCCATAAGGTGATGTGTGGTAATCGGTGATGATTTTGTCGAGCACCTGTTTGTCGGCAAGGTCCAGTTCGGCTTTGTCAATAGCAAAGTTGACACGGTAATTCATGCGGGTAGTTTGTGCGCTGACAACACTAAAATTCACCAATAGCATCATCAGCAGTAGAGGGATGTTATGCATAGTTTGAAGAATTAATGATAGAGTAACGCGGTGTTACACCGAACAGATATACATTGTTCTGTATATTTTTAAGAAGTGAAAAAACAGGTAGTTGCACGAAATAAAAGAGGCTGGCGCATCGTTCATAAAGCGTCTGCTTTCCGCGCTGGGTGAAAAAAGTGTTTGTATCTTTTGCAGGTTGAATCAATCTCCGTTTCAAAAAAGTATGTTTGCAACATGCTCACCACACCATCCGAAATAGCACCTTTGCTCAAAGACAAAACCATTGAAAATATCTTTTTCAAAAAGTTTTTGCGCGATACCCCTTCTAAGGTGGTGGATGAAAAGGTGCATGCACTCAATACCCGAGTAAGCGCTCAAATTGATTGTTTACAATGTGCAAACTGTTGCAAAAAATTAGAGCCCGGTTTGGAAATGCATGAAATCGAAGTGTTGGCCAATATCAAACAACAACCCGTAGAAGTGTTTAAACAAAATTATGTGGCCTTTGATGGTGAAGCACAGTATTTGCAAACCAAACCCTGCATGTTTTTGAATGGGTGCGCCTGCACCATTTACGAGCAACGGCCCCAGGCCTGTTCGGGGTATCCGCATTTGGATCAGCCCGACATGAAGTACCGGAGAAGTTTTTGGGAGAACTATGCCATTTGCCCCATTGTGTTTAATGTTCTTGAGGAATTGAAAAAGGAATTAGGATTCAGTCGATAGAAGAGTCGGCAGTCCGCGGTGAGATGTCTTGGGAAAGAACGTAACCGACTGCGGACAACTCCCGCGCGACCATTCCCCCAGCCTAATCCGTTCTTTAAGAAATCCTTAAGCAAATAAAACCCTCTGATAATCAACGCTAACAGTACGCAATCAGCATTCCTTGCCCAGCATTCTACTAATGAAGTCATAATTTATATATTTGCAATCCTTAATAAAATTAACCTTAACAACTATATATGAAGAGCACTCCTTTTCTGTTACTTGCAACTACTTGTATTTCGTCAGTGGTATTGGCGCAAAAGCCGGCAGCCAAAACGACCAAGCCAGCTTCTAAACCTGCAGTAGCAATTACTGCCCCGGTTCAGAACCCATGGGTTTTTACGTATGGTTCTGATACGGTTTTCAAAAAAGAATTTGAACGGTTATTGTCAAAAAACAAAAAAGACAACGAACGCCCTACTGAAGCTGATGTTGTTGAATACCTTGAGTTGTACGAAAATTTCAAAATGAAGGTGAAAGAAGCCGAATTGATGAAACTCGATACGAATGCCTCATTCACAACTGAGTTGGCGGGATACCGCAAGCAACTGGCCAATCCATATTTAACGGATAAAATGGTAACGGATGCGCTCATTAAAGAAGCATACGAACGCATGAAAATGGAAGTAAATGCGAGCCATATTTTGATTAACTGTGCCGAAAATGCATCAGCTAAAGATACCATCGTTGCTTACAATAAAATTTTAGCATTGCGCAACCGCATCCTCAAAGGTGAAAATTTTGACAGCGTTGCAGCTAAAAACTCAGAAGATCCTTCGGCTGTAAAAAACTTTGGTAACCTTGGATGGTTCACCTCATTCCAAATGATTTATCCATTCGAAACCCAAGCCTATACCACACCTAAGGGGCAAATTTCAATGCCGTTCCGCACGCGTTTTGGTTACCATATTGTAAAGGTTTTGGATAAACGCCCTGCACGTGGTGAAGTAAAAGTTCAGCATTTGATGTTGCAAACAGGTCCGAGTGCCTCAACAGAATTGGTAAACACTGCACAATCACGTATTGATTCGGTTTATGCCAAGTTGATGGCCGGAGCAAGTTTTGATAAAATGGTTGAAGAGTACTCACAAGATCAGGGCAGTAAAACCAATAACGGGGTGATGAACTATTTCACCAGTTACAGCAATTATCCTGATAAGTTTAAAGAGGTAGCGTTTTCAATGTCGAAAGACCAGATTTCAAAACCTTTCCAAACGGATTACGGTTTTCACATTATTAAGTTAATTGATAAAAAACCGGTTCCTGAATTGAAAGAAGTTGAGGAAAACATCAAAAGCAAAATTGGCAGAGACAGCCGTGCAGAAAGCAGCAAACTGGTAGTTGCCCAACGCATCAAAAAACAAAACAACTACAAAGAGTATCCTGCAAACCTGAAAGAATTCGCACTTTCGGTTGATACCACATTCCTGTATGCTACATGGATCCCAAGCGAAAAACATTTAACGCAAAAACCGTTAATGAGCTTAAACGATAAAGTGTATACCGTAAGTGACTTTGCAAAATATGCACAAGGTAACCAGGAGGCACGACCAGGAGAATCGGTGCAAATGATTTTGACTGGATTGTTTAAAAAATATACAGACGAACTGGCATTGAACTACGAAGAAAGCATGCTTGAGCAAAAATATCCTGACTTTAAAAATCTGATGCAGGAATACCACGATGGTATTTTATTGTTTGACCTTACCGATAAAAAAGTATGGACAAAAGCCGTAACAGACACCGTTGGTTTGGAGCAGTATCTTCAGGCAAACCAGGCTAAATACATGTGGAAAGACCGCGTAAAGGTATACACGTTTTCATGCCTGGATGCTAAGGTGAAAAAAGATGCAATGGCAATGGCCAAAGCCGGAAAAACAAACGATGAGATTAAAGCCAAAATGAATAAAAAGATGGCCGGCTCATTGGTAATAACAGAAAACAAATACGAAAAAACAGATGCTCAGGGTGAGAAATTCTGGGATCAAAAAGGTGTGGTGGATATGCCGAATGAAGCTAATTTGTTCAGGTTTTTTGTGGTGGCCGGAATTGTGGGCCCTGAACCAAAAGCCGTAAAAGATGCACGTGGTATTGTTACCTCTGACTACCAATCGTACCTCGAAAAAGAGTGGATCAAACAAATGAGAAACAAATACCCGGTTACGGTTAACCAACCGGTGGTAAACTCACTGTTTAAATAAATATTGGTAATACCCATTTTCAGCAGGCTTGTATCAATTCATTTTGTACAAGCCTGTATAGTTTTAACATAGCGCAATTATTCCTATCTTGGGCACGTTTAACAAGCAATAATAGCAACAGCATACATGAATCGAATTTTAGGCAGCTTACTCTTGATGGTGGTATCATTTTCGGCTTGGTCGCAAAATAAGCCCGGGATGGTTATTGATCAGATTGTGGGGGTAGTAGGCGATAATATTATTATGCAATCGGAGTTGGAAATTGAATTTGCCCAGCTCAAAAAAGAATTACCCGATGCAAATGATTCGTTTAAGTGTGAAATATTAAAACAACACCTCAACGAAAAAGTGATGCTGTGCAAGGCGCAACTGGATAGTGTGGTGCTGAGTGACGACAGGGTGGAGCAGGAACTCGAAAGACGTATTGCCTATTTTGCCAGCCAAACACCCGGAGGAATTCAGGGATTGGAAGAGTATTACGGTAAAAGTATCACCGAAATAAAAGCAACCAACCGCGATAAAATCAGGGAAGGATTATTGGTGCAGGAAGTGCAGCAAACAGCACTGAAAGATGTGAAGGTTACTCCCAATGATATCAAGAAATTTTACAACGAAATGGCCGAGGTGGATAGTTTGCCTTTTTACAGTGCCGAAGTAGAGGTGGCGCAAATCATTATCGAACCCAAAGTAAACAAAGAGGCAAAAGAAATGGCCTACGAAAA
>CALRRW020000030.1:0-8840 GCA_943370695.1 Comamonas sp. lk
CCAAACCAATCTCATCATTGTTCCTTCGCTCAATCATGAGTATCAACAAACCGTGACACAAAACCCATTGCTCATCGACTGGATGGAGCAGCAATATAAAAAGGGAGCCGAAATTGCAACCATCTGCACGGGTGCGTTTTTGCTGGCCTCCACAGGTTTGTTGGATGGAAAAAGTTGTTCAACGCATTGGTCGGCTGCCGAAGATTTCAGGACCTTATTTCCCAAGGTGCATTTGCAAACGGATAAACTGATTACGGATGAAAACGGACTGTATACCAATGGAGGTGCTTATTCATTTCTCAATTTGATGGTGTACCTGGTGGAAAAATATTATGACCGGCAAACGGCCATTTTTTGTGCAAAGGTTTTTCAAATTGAGATGGACAGGAACACCCAATCCGCTTTTGCCATCTTTGCAGGTCAGAAGTCGCATGGCGATGAAATGGTTATGCGGGCGCAGGCTTATATTGAAAGCAAACTGCAGGAAAAATTATCCATTGAACAGTTGTCTGCCGAGTTTGCTGTTGGCAGGCGGAATTTCGACAGGAGGTTTATTAAGGCAACCGGGAACACCCCGCTTGAGTATGCGCAAAGGGTGAAAGTGGAAGCCGCCAAAAAAGCGTTTGAAACCAGCCGCAAAACAATCGGAGAAGTGATGTTTGAGGTTGGCTATTCCGATGATAAAGCGTTTAGGGAAGTGTTTAGAAAAATAACCGGGATGTCGCCCATTGCGTATAAAGGAAAGTATAATAAAGAAACACAAGTGTAGGATTTTAGAAAAGCCTTTATGCTGAAACAACTTTAACCAGTGTGGCAATGCCGGTGGCTAACACCAATATCAGCACAGCTGCTTTAAATTGTTTTTCGGAAACGCGGGTTAAAATTTGTTTGCCAATAAAAGTCCCCGCAACACTTACCACCAAAAGAATGGGAATGAGGTAGAGGTCGTGTTTGTGCACGTATCCATTGAGTGTATACACCACGGCCCGGCTTGAGTCAATGCCTAAATCGATGATAGCAGAGGTTGCAATAAAAGATTCCATTCGCAAGTTGTAAGCGGCCAGGGTTATTCCCCTGATGGCTCCACCTGTTCCCAATAATCCGGCAATTAAACCTGAAAAAATACCACCACCGATAGAGTTGGATAAAGTGGGCTTGAGTGTTATGTTTTTAAAAAGAAGAAAAGCCAAACTTGTAGCAATCAGAAAAACAGCAAGGGCAATTTCCAGTATAGTGGTTTCAATATACTTGCTCAGGAATGCACCGATAATCACAAACACCACAGCGGGAATGCCGATGGACAATACCAGTTTTTTGTCAAACCCTTTTCGAAAAAAAGCAATTTTTGAAATATTGCTCGATACATGAAACAATGCGGTAATGCCCAGCACCGAATGAAAATCCAAAAAGTAACCGGCAATGGGAATAAAAAACAACGAAGAACCAAAGCCGCCTACCGTTCCCAGTATTTCGGCAAGCAAGGCGAGTAGTATAAATAATAATAAGTGCTCCAAGTGGGTTTGTTTATGCGGTGAAAAACAGAAGGAAGATACGATTGTGTCTTCAGCTTTTATTGTTTATTTAAATCGGCAATTTTTATCCAGCCCTTTGTCAGCTTGTCCCCGTAATAGCTGCAGTATGCCCATTCGCCTACTGTTTTGTCAATGCATACCATATCGTTTTGGAGTAGGTAAGCTTTTTGTTTTTGCAAAATGGATGGTGTAGTGTAAAAAAAAGTCTTTGCCACATGTACATACCGTATTTGCGTCCAGGTACTTTTTGTTGTAAGGTTAAAAGCAATGGGGCTATCGGCAAAGTGTTGCACATTCCAGCAGCCTCCGTGTTCCGTTGGCAGCTTGATGCTCAGGGTTGTATTGCTTATAATATCGATGGTGCCTGTTATCTGCTCTGCCGATTGATTTCTGGGATAGTAGGTGAGAATATTCGCCTGGTTATTGATAACTGTTCCTGCCAGGTAAAAAATGCAGGAAAATTTCGGGCTGTTTGTTTCTTCATCCCAGCCGGTGCCGTTTTCGTAATACCCGGTTAGTTGATGCGTTTGGGCATCGTATGCTATTGTTAAGCCAATATCATATTGGCCCGAACAGATTACCTGTGCCAGGCTACTATTCATCATCCACACAAGTGCAAATAGGGTGAGTGTCCTTTTCATTTTCGGTTGATGTTTAACCATGCAATTCGGCATTTTTGCTTTTAAGGTTAAAGTGCTTTGGCCAATCGAAGATAAACAAAAGGTTGTGCCAAACGATACTATACTGTTTGCTGAGGTACCATATCTTAGTGCTGTTCTTGTTTCACTAAATCATAGGTGGCTTCATACCTTATTGTATCCTGGTTGCTAAAGGTGATTTTTCGGTTGTCTTTTTCCGACAATTCAAATTGCCCGTACCTTTAGGTGAAGGTATATCCCGTAACCAATGAAAACGTGACAGTGTATAATGTATCTTTCAGAATCGGATGTATGGTAAGGTTGTAATCCAAAGGTAGGGGTTTATCAATTTCGCGAATCCGCTACCGTTTTGCAATTTTATTCCCAGTGCCTCTTTGTTGCGAACATTTAAACCGAATGATATGGGCAGCGCGCAGGGCTGTATGTTTTGTTTTGCGGGATTTCATTCGTTTGCGCCACATGCGGAAACTGGAGGGCAAAGAGTTTTTGCGCATAAAGTCAATCACCTCTTTTTCTTTTAACCCAAACTGGAAGGCAATGGCTTCAAAAGGGGTGCGGTCTTCCCATGCCATTTGAATAATCCTGTCCATGTCCTGTTCAGTAAAGGGGTTGTTTAGTTGTTCAGCCATAAGTTTCGGTATGTTTTGTGTTTGTCGTAATCGCTTGCCTGCTTTTCAATATTAAATACCCTGTTGCCTCTGGGGTCGTTTCCAACACCTGCTATATACGCCCAGTTTCCCCAGTTGCTGCATACATCGTAATCAATAAGTTGTTGTTCAAAATAGGCCGCACCATAGCGCCAGTCGAGTTTTAATTCATTGCAGGCATAACTGGCTACATTTTGCCGACCCCTGTTGCTCATAAATCCGGTGTGTTTTAACTCCAGCATATTGGCATCAATAAAATCGTTTCCGGTTTTTCCGTTTATCCATGCTTCCAAATTTGCCGGATTGTGCGCGCTTGCACGAGGGGCTGCTTCTTTTATTCCGTTTTGCAGGAAAAAACGGTGATTGTACTTTTTCATCATAAACCTGAAATAATCCCTCCACAATAATTCAAATACCAACCAATAGGTGGATTCGTTGGCGTTGTATTGTGCCTCATATTTTTTCAGTTCGTGGTATATTTCCCTGGCCGATAGGCAACCCATGTTTAACCAGGCCGAAAACCGTGACGAGTAAAAATTTCCCATCAGTTCGTTTCGGGTTTCTTTGTAGGTGGAGATGGCTTTGGTTTCAAACAAATATTCCTGAAGCCTGCTGAGTGCTGCTGTTTCGCCACCCTTGTAAAGAAACGTTGCTCGCTTATCCGGTTTGGGTTTGTTGAGTCCGAAGCTTTTGATGCCCGGTAATTTGAGGGGTTCAATTTTGGGAGAATGGATGGATAGGGGTTTGGTAACTACATTCCGAATGGTGGATTCTTTTTCAATATGTTTCCTGAAATTGGTAAATACATCGGGAATGTCTTTGAGCGCAAAGGGTAAATCCTGAGCGTGGTATAACGTGCTGGTGCTAAATGTTTCGAACAGGCAGCTGATGTCCCACAATGCTGTTTCAACCCGTTCCTGTGTTTGCAATTCTTCATAGGCCACTTCCTTTTTGGTATACACTTTTTGCACATTGTATTGTTGCGCAAGTGCCACCAGTTCAATTTCGGGTTTGCCGCTCACAACAAGTAAACCTGAGCCAAGTGCCCTGAGGTTATGATCCAAATCGGTTAATGATTCGAGTAAAAAATGTGTTCTGAAATTACCCGTTTTTTGAAACCCGAATTCGGTTGTGGTAAAATGAGCTTCATCGAGGCAATACACGGGTATCACTTCATCACTATGTGTTATGGCCTGCACCAGGGTTTCGTTGTCGAGGAGGCGCAAATCTGTTTTAAACCAAACGATGGCTCTTTTCATAGTTCATTGATATGGGTGAGGTAATATGCGGCTTGTTCCAGCAATTCCGCTTTGGCCTGTGGCTGCATTTTTCGCCACACATTATACATCATGCCTATGCGTGGGTTTTTGGCAAGCTTGCTTTCGTGCGTATCATAAAAATTCCAGTACAAACTGTTGAACGGGCAGGATTTCTCACCAGTTTTTTGGGTGTTGTTATAATAACAGCTACCACAATACGAACTCATTTTGTGGATGTATGAAGCGGAGCTTACGTATGGTTTGGTGGCAATCATGCCGCCATCGGCAAACTGGCTCATGCCGCGTGTATTGGTTATTTCAACCCACTCAATGGCATCTATATAAATGCCCAGGTACCAGGCATCCACTTCATCGGGGTGTATACCTGCCAGCAGTGCAAAGTTTCCGGTAATCATCAATCGTTGAATATGGTGCGCGTATGCATATTGCAGCGATTGTTTGATAGCGTGTTTCAGGCAATTCATCTTGGTATTGCCTGTCCAAAACCATTGCGGTAAAGGGTTGGTATGGTTTAAATAATTGAGTTCGGCATACCCGGGCATTTTGAGCCAATACATTCCCCGCATATATTCGCGCCAGCCAATAATTTGCCGCACAAAACCTTCCAATTGGTGGTAAGCAATCTGTTGGGGCCGCTGCGTATATGCTTCAATGGCTTTGTTCACCACTTCCATAGGAGAAAGCAATTTTACATTGAGCGAAAAGGATAACCGCGAATGGTAAACGGACCATTCATGTGGAGCCATGGCATCCTGAAACGTTCCGAACAAGGGTAAACAATGTGCTACAAAAAAATCGAGTAATATCAGCGATTGTTGCCTGTTCACCGGCCATATAAACTGTTTGCTGTTTGCAACGCCAATTGTTTTAACACCGGCTTGATTGATGTCGCTTTCAATATCGGTTACATCATTATCAAATAGCAGGGGAGGAATGGGCTTGTGCGCCTTGGGCAGTTTCTCCCGGTTGTCGGCATCAAAATTCCATTTACCGTGTAAGGGTTTGTCTCCATCCTCCATCAGCACGTTGTGTTTTTTGCGCATGTGTCGGTAAAATGTTTCCATCAGGTACATTTTTTTGCCGGCAAACAAATCGCCCAACTCATTGCGGGTGGTGTAAAAATGTTCGGTATCACATACACTGTGGGCTATTGTTAATGAGCCCGTAAATTGTTTCAGGTTTTCATCTACGCGGTACTCATCGGGCAGTTGGTATTCGAAACGGGTAAAGGAGTGAGCAGCAATCAATGCTTCACAGTTTTGATCGAAACGGTGTAGGTTGTTTTTGTCGTTGAGGTGCAGGTAAATAACATGGTGTCCCTTTTGTTGCAATGTGCCGGCAAAGTTTCGCATGGCTGCAAAAAAGCCAATCACCTTTTGGATATGGTGGTGTGCGTAGTCGGTTTCACTCCGTATTTCCATGAGCACATACGTCACCGAATCATCCACTGAGCGGAACCAGTGATGCTGCATGTTGAGCTGGTCGCCCAGGATTAATCTTAATGTGCGGGTTAGGGTTTGGCTCATGTTGTTTTGTGGTGGCTACACCGTTTACTGCAATACTTCACTTCGTTCCAGCATTGTTCCCATTTTTTTCGCCACACAAAAGACCTGTTACAACCTGCGCATATTTTAGCAGGTAGATTTTCTTTTTTTACACCTTTCATATCCGGTTGTCAAAACATACCCGTGTTCACATGTTTTGCTAAAATGCGTTTTCCCTCCGTTGTTACGGCTTCGTTTTTTCTGAAGCTCCACACAATTTTGCTGGCCTGTTTTCGGGTTTCATCTACATCAACAATAGGAGCAGGATAATGTTTTCCGATTTCACATTGGTACAATTGCTGTTCAATTAAGCTCAACTTGTGGGGCTCGTGTATGAGTTTGGCCGGAACGTGTTGAAGTTCGGGTATCCATTGTTTGATAAATAAACCTTCCGCATCATGGTCCTCCGAATTTTTTACAGGATTGTATATGCGGATGGTGTTGATTCCGGTGGTACCACTTTGCATTTGCAATTGCGGGTAATGAATGCCTGGTTCATAATCTAAAAATTGCCGTGCCAAAAAATGCAATTCGCGCCAGTCTTGCCAAAGGTTAAATACAAAAAACGAAACCACCATGGCCCGCATCCTGAAGTTGATATAACCAGTTGCCACCACACAGCGCATGCAGGCATCTACAATGGGAATACCGGTAAGTCCGTTTTGCCAGGCTGTTATATAGGTTTCGTTTTTGGGTTTAACCAGGCTGTTGTAAGCACGGTTGATGTTCTCAAATTCATAGCGGCATTCGTCCTCAAACTTTTGAATAAAATGACAATGCCAGTGCAGCCGCGAAACAAAATTGGCCAAAGCTCTCTTGTTGGGCGAACTAGGATAATATTGCATGGTGTACCGGAGAACCATGCGCATGCTGATATTGCCGTATGCTAAATATGGCGATAACCGGCTGCAACCGGTGCGGCTCAACAGGGGTTTGCTGATATGTTTGCTGTAATCAACATGGCGTTCCTTGATGAAATTTTCCAAATACCGCCATGCCCAATATTCGCCACCTTCCTGAAAGTTTTTGTTGCGGGTGGTAATGTCGGTTGGTAATGCTGGCCCTTTGAGTTGGTTGTATACATCATCATCCAATTGTATGGTGTTCCAGTGTTGCTCATCAATCAGTTTGGGAGGAGAGGTCATCTGTTTCTCCCAACGTTTTTGCCATTCCTTGCGGCTTTTTAACCTGCGGATAATACCGTTTGTTTGGTACTCGTTCCACTGTATGCCATGGGTTTGAAACAATCGTTTCATTGTTTTGTCGCGTTCATAGGTGAGCCCGTTGCCAATCTCCTGTGATGAAAAAATGCTGTGAATGTGGAAGTGCTCCATCAGGGTTTCAAAAACGGTTTGAGCCTCATTGTGAAACACAAAAAGCTGTGCCTGGTGGGTCTTTAATTTTGCATTCATTTCAGCCAGCGATTCATACACAAAACGCCAATGCCTTGTATCGCTGTCGTGGTAAGCCATTACCGATGGTTCGAAACAATACAGCAACAACAAAGGAAGACCAGATTGTTGGGCAGCATACAAAGGCTCATGGTCGGTAAACCGCAAGTCGCGCTTAAACCAAACGATGTTTACCTGTTGTTTTTCCATTGCTGCTTTTAAGTAGGCCGGCTTTCGTAATGCAAAACCAGGATGGCTGCATGCAAGCACCTCTATTCAACAACAGAGCATTCAATTTGTTGTACGCTGTGTAAAAAAAACAGCGGAAGTCGGAACGGGGTTTGTTCCGACTTGGGTTAACCGATAATCCGTTTGTCCTTGGCCACAAATTTTGCAAAGGCCAATAATGCACCGGTTACCATGATGTTTCTGAAAACGTTTACCAGCTCCAGTTCCTGTTCCCTTGCTATAGTTGCTGTCATTGTTTCGGTGCCCAATTCGTGTCCCATGGCCCTAGGCAAATGAACCAAAATGGCCATTAAGATTACGTATACGGCCATTAATGAATAAGCGAGTTTATCGAATTTGCCACTAACGGCACCCACAATAAAAAGCAGGATACATACCAATGTAAAATAATTCCAAAAGTATGGGTAGGGAATATAGTCGGGAACAAAGGATGCTCCCACATCAGGTTTGCCTAAATGCAAACCAACATACAGCAGGAATGAAAGTGGAAAAATATATTTTCCGCTATGCAGTATTTTATCCATCGTCATAAAAATTAGTGTATTGGGAATGGTAGGAGGGCTCTGATTTCGACCGAGCTGTTGGGGTAATTCAGAATAGGGCAGTTCTTGCTCCATTCCTGTACTTCTTCCAAACGATCCGACTTGCAGATTAAAAATCCCGAAACCAAAACACTGTCGGTTTCTTTGTATGGGCCCGCTGTGATGGAATTTTCCGATACGATGGTAGCATCGTATTTTACCGGTGCCGTATGCACCAGTTTACCTTGCATGGCAATATTACCAATCCATGATTCCCACTTGGGCATATCTTTGGCCATGTCTTGTGATGTTGTTAAGTAACCATCAGGGGTACTTGCGTTGCGAAATAATAATAAATACTCAGTCATGTTGTTTACATTTAAGGGTGAATGATGCATCAACATTCAACAATTAAATTTTCAGGAATGATGACAAAAGTCGATATTTTACAGTTTGGCTTTGAGTCGGCTAAACACATCTTTGTGTATCCCCAAATACGATGCAATGAGTTTGCTTGAAAGTCGGGTCATGAGTGCTGGCCGGTATTCCATGAGCCATTTGATGCGTTCCAATGCCGTTAATGAAACAAATGTATTAATCCGGTATACCGCATTGGCATAGGATGCTTCCAGTATTTGTTTGTACACTTTGTCAAACTGCGGAACCGTTTCCATCATGGTTTGAAAGGATTGCCTGTCGATGGCGAACAATTCGCTTGGTTCTATAGCCCTGATGTTTTCTACCGCTGGATTCCCGCTTCCAAAACTCAACAGCTCAGAACACCAGTTGTCTTCTACTACAATATCCCGTGTTGTTTCATTTAAATCGTTGTCGTAAACATATACCTGCAAACAGCCTTTGGCAATAAAATATACATACTTGCAGGTATCGCCTTGCTCCAAAAGTTGTTCGTTTCGTTTTACCCGCATATGTTTAAACGTAGCAAGTACCTTGTCCAGGTTGTCCAGGTCGTTTCCAAGTCTTCTTGTAATATGATTGCGTAATACGTCTATCATC
>CALRRW020000031.1:0-8737 GCA_943370695.1 Comamonas sp. lk
GTAACCCTGGTTCCAATTAGTTTTTTTGAAACCAAAGACATTCGCCTGATTTCAAGGAGTCCACAAAATCCGAAACAACAGTTTTCCATTGGTGTTTTTGCCAATGATGTAGAATCAATAGAGTACAATATTGAAGGAGGAAACCTCAACTATAAACAGAACTACTTAGACCAACTCATAGGTATTAATACCCAAATTGTAATCGGAGAAGGAGAAGGAAAAAAGGTGCAATTGTATGTGATTAGGGTATTGCCATGAAGCATATAGAAGCGGTTTAGATAGATAACAGTTCGTTTTTTTGCCTGCAACTCACAACCTATTCGTCCGCATAAAAGGGTTAGGCAGAGGATGGTTAATCATTAGAATAGTACCACATGAAAAACTCAAAGCTCTTGCGGATCAAATTATTAACCGTTCTGCAAATAATTACAACAATTGTTTCAGCGCAAAACCATTGGCAATTTGACGGCAATCATTTAACCATAATGGAAGATAGTACGTTTGTCGGGGAGCGGAATCAACCTATGGTGTCTAACCAAAACATTTGGTTGGTGAATAGCCATAATAAGATTGCATCGGCCTTAGATACTGTGATTGACAGATCGTTTTTTGACGCAAAAAAGGTTGCCATTTGGTGTTTAAATGAGATTCCCTCCGATGTTGAGGTTGAGTGTTCGGCATATGGTGCAGATTCAACAAAAAGGGATTTGTACCCGATAATGACATCGAAGTTTACGGGACCGGAATTACATCCACGTTTGTTAGAACGGTTACTTTTAATGCAAACTCAAACGGAACTGTTTTTTTTGATAAGGGTTAAGGGTGATAAGCGAGAAGGTCAATATCAATTTGTTGGAAGCTTACTTTTTAGGATTGCGGGCGACCCCAAGCAGGCTGTAAAACCAAAGGAACAGGCGAAGGAACGAATTTGGCTTGTTAACCATAAAGGGCATAAAATGGGAGCGAAAGACACGGCAATTTCAAAACAGTTTTTTAAACAGGCGGTAATGCTGAAAACAAACACAAGCTTTGGCGAAAACCCCAATATGATTGTTTTGCTTCAGCAGGAAGATACGGAATGGAGGGCCGTTCATTCCGGTGTTCCTTTGCTGAGCGATGATGTTTTGCTGGCCATACGGAAACAACCTATTGGTAATAAAGTGTTTATTGTGTTCCAAAATAAAACAGCGCAAGGCGACCTTATTGAGCAAGTACAATTTGACTTCGTGCTCAAAGAGTAACGTATATTTTATTAATTTCGCTTCGTGCCTCAACCCTTGCCGTATATTCTCCAGTTAGTAGCCAAAGGCGAAAGCGATGTGCTCGATTTTAAGAAGACCATTTCTTCGGCCGCTAAAATTGCCAAAACATTATCTGCATTTTCCAATCATAAAGGCGGGCGCTTGCTTATTGGGGTAAACGACAACAAAACCATCAGCGGGGTGCGCAGCGAAGATGAAAAATACATGCTGGATATGGCGGCAGGTTTTTATTGCAAACCGGAAGTTGTGATAACGATAAACGAATGGGAAATAGGAGGCAAAACAATACTGGAAGCCATTATCCCCGAAGTAAAAAACAAACCGGTGTATGCTAAGGATGAAGACGGAAAATGGTGGGCACATATCCGTGTAAAAGATCAGTCGCTGCTTGCCAGCAAAATTGTGGTAGATGTGCTCAGGCGCCAAAATAAGCAGGAAGGAACACTTATTACCTATACCCAACATGAGCAAGCCTTGCTTCACTACTTAGGCGATAACCCCAAAATTACAACAAAAGAGGTGTGTAAGTTGCTTAATGTTTCGAGGTGGCGTGCACAAAAAATGTTGGTGAACCTTGTAAGCGCGGGCATTGTGCGAAACCACACAACAGAGAAAGAAGAGTTTTTCACGTTGAGTTAATTTTTCTAACGACCAACTTCCAACTTCCAAATACAAAGCGTATTTTCGCAGCACGAAATGATCAACGAGGAGTAATCTTCAATAAAACAGAAATGCTTTTGCGAATGCCGGGTTGCCATTAAAAGTAAATAACAGAAAAACATGAAAATAGGCGTAGTAATTTTTCCAGGTTCCAATTGTGATGCTGATGCTGTATATGCATTTAAAAACCAGTTTGGATGCGAAGTTGTAGAGTTGTGGCACAAGGACCATGATTTGCAAAACGTGGATTTAGTGTTTTTACCAGGAGGGTTTTCTTATGGAGATTACTTACGCTCAGGTGCAATCGCTAGATTTTCGCCTATTATGCAAAATGTAATTGAGTTTGCGGGCAAGGGGGGGGTGGTATTTGGTGTGTGCAATGGTTTCCAAGTTTTGTGTGAAAGCGGATTATTGCCGGGAGCGTTGTTGCGCAACGAAAGTGTTAAGTTTAACTGCAACAATGTGTTCATCAAGGCACAGACAACCAACTCAAAGATTACCTCTGAGGTTGACACCAACAAAGCATTAAAAATCCCGATTGCACACGGGGAAGGAAGATTTTACTGTGACGATAAAACATTAGCAGAGTTGAAGGCTAATGACCAAATTCTATTCCGCTACTGCGATGAAAACGGTAATATTACTGCTGAAGGCAATCCAAATGGTTCATTGGAAAACATAGCAGGAATTTGCAACAGCACCCGCAACGTGTTTGGCATGATGCCTCACCCGGAAAGAGCTATAGATGCAGATCTGTACAATACAGACGGCCGCTCGTTATTCGAAAGTGTTTTAGGATTGGTAAAGGCAAACTAAGCCGTTTACCAAAGAATAAATGAAAAGTGCGGCTTCTGAGCAAGGCGCACTTTTTTTGTGTCCTTACGGGAATAGTGCTATGAAATTATTTGTATCAAAAAAAGGATGAGGTTAAGGAACCTAGTGTGTTTGCGATGACGAAGAATCACCTCCTGAGGCATTTATTTGCTCCATAATCACGGCTTCCATTGAATCCTGTGCTGCCTGATCTTTGGCAATCTGGCTTTCTACCTTTTGTTCTTCAACAGGAGTTAATTTGGGTTCACCACCACAGGCAGCAATAAATAAGGTAACGATGCTTAAAGCAAAAAGAAAATTCTTCATATATCGAATCTAAAATATTTATGAGCGTAAAACAAAGTTTTGTCCAAGGTAAACTTTGCGGACCATTTCATCATCTGCCAGTTCCTGTGCGGTTCCGCCCTTGAGTAGTTTTCCTTCAAACAACAAATAAGCACGGTCTACAATCGAGAGGGTTTCGTGAACATTATGGTCGGTAATTAAGATGCCAATATTGCGGTGTTTGAGTTGGGCTACAATTTGTTGAATGTCTTCAACGGCAATAGGATCAACTCCTGCAAAAGGTTCGTCCAATAAAACAAAACTTGGGTTTACAGCTAAAGCGCGGGCAATTTCTGTTCTTCTGCGTTCACCACCCGAAAGCACTCCACCCATATTATTACGCACACGGTTTAAGCTAAACTCTTCGAGCAAACTTTCCATTTTATCAATGCGTTCTTTTTTAGTCAGCTTTGTCATCTCGAGTACCGCCATAATATTGTCGGCAACACTTAGTGTTCTGAAAACGGAGGCCTCCTGAGGTAAGTAACCAATGCCCTTTTGCGCACGCTTATACATTGGCAAATCTGTAATATCCTGATCATCTAACAAAACGCGCCCTTCATCCGGCTTTACAATACCAACAGTCATGTAAAACGTTGTTGTTTTGCCGGCTCCGTTCGGACCAAGCAATCCAACACATTCACCTTGTTTCACGTTTATGGAAACATCGTTTACAACAGTTCTTTTTTTGTATCGTTTGACAAGGTTCTCTGTTCGTAATATCATTTAGTTTTCGGTTTGTTGTTTTCGGTTTCTATCACACAACGTAAAGAGTCTTCGGCATATCCTATCGGCCTGACAATTCCTAATACGCACGAGCACTTATACCCTCCATAAAGTTGATAAACGATTTGTTTACGACTTTATTTCCACCAGGGGTTGGGTAGTTGCCACTAAAATACCAATCGCCAGTATGATTCGGACAAGCAATATGCAAGTTTTCAATTGATTGATAGATAACGGTTACTTCTGCTTTTAAATCTTCGGGACGAAGAATTTCGGCAATTTTATCACTTATCTGATCATCTGTAAATTGGTCATAAAGATCTTTCAGGTAGTTTACCATCTCTTCTTTTGGCAGCTGTTCCTGGGCTTTGCATTTAGCATAAACCTCCTGCAGCATGTACTCTTTTTTGTTTTCTTTTAGCAAGGCGAGCATTGCCTGAAAAGCCACAAAGTCTTTTAACCGACTCATGTCTATGCCGTAACAGTCTGGATAACGAATTTGCGGAGCTGATGAGACAACAACAATCCGTTTTGGGTGCAGACGGTCAAGAATGCGCAGAATACTTGAACGTAAGGTGGTACCACGAACAATCGAATCATCAATTACAACCAGTGTATCTTTATCGTTGCGAACCAAGCCGTATGTAACATCATACACATGAGCAACCATATCTTCCCGGTGTTCGTCATCGGTAATAAATGTTCGTAGTTTGGCATCTTTCACGGCCATTTTTTCCCTGCGGGGTTTCAGAGCAATGAGCTCTTCAAGCTTTGCCTTATCGGGGTTGGGCCCCATCTTTAGTATTTCTTTTACCTTGTATTCACTCAGGTAATCGAGCACACCATCAATCATTCCGTAGAATGCCGTTGCTGCTGTGTTTGGAATATATGAGAACACGGTATTGGCGATATCGTAGTTAATACTTTTTAATACTTTATCGCTTAACAATGAGCCGAGTTTTTTGCGCTCAGTGTATATATCTCTGTCGTTTCCTCGTGAGAAATAAATGCGTTCAAATGTGCATGATTTTTTCTCTATTGGAGTGATAACATTTACCTCGCTGATGCTTCCGTCTTTTTTAATGATTAAAGCGTTTCCGGGGCCCAGTTCTTTTATAGCATCAATGTGAACGTTAAAACCTGTTTGAATAGCGGGCCGTTCGCTTGTAACAACAACAACCTCGTCATCCTGGTAATAAAAGCAAGGGCGAATTCCGGCAGGGTCGCGTACAATAAACGAGTCGCCATGACCAATCATTCCGGCCATTACATAACCGCCATCAACATCTTTCATTGCGCGTTTCAGAATGCTTTCCACATTCATATTGTCGGCTATAAGCGAAGTGATTGCTTTGTTGCTGTGGCCTTCTGTTTTAAACTTCTCAAATTGATTTTGGTTTTCCTCATCGAGGAAGTGCCCAATTTTTTCAAGCATGGTAACGGTATCGGCTCTTTCAACGGGATGTTGCCCCAACTCAACAAGCATATCAAAAAGCTCATCTACATTGGTCATGTTAAAGTTTCCGGCCAACATCAGGTTTCGCGTCATCCAGTTGTTTTCGCGGATAAACGGGTGACACAAATCAGAAGCGCTTCCTCCATATGTTCCGTAGCGCAAATGGCCTAGTAATACTTCGCCAATGAAAGGAACTTTTTCTTTCATATAGGCGGAGTCCTTCATCTGGTCTTTATTGGCAAAAGCATTAATCTTGACGCTAATTTTATCGAAGATATTTGCAATGGCACCGCTGCCGCTTTCCCGCTTTCTAAAAACGAAAGGCGAACCGGGTTCCGGATTTAATTTAATAACACCCACCCCCGCGCCATCCTGGCCCCGGTTGTGTTGTTTTTCCATTAAAAGGTATAGTTTTTTTAAGCCGTACATGCTTGAGCCATACTTTTGCTGGTAGTACTCAAGGGGCTTTAATAGTCGGATGAATGCTATGCCGCACTCATGATGTATTGGATCACTCATAAAAGTTGGGCGAAGTTAAGCAATAAAAAGCACCACAAAAACATGATTATTTTTGGGCATTTGCAATTGTTGCTTCCAACACTTTCAAAAAATCTTCGGGACCTTTGTATCCAACATCAATGGATAAGGTGTTTTTAGAGGGGGTAATGTAGTAAGTTGTTGGAAATCCGGTAGGTTTTCCTTGGCAAAGCATATTATAGAGCTGCTGGTTATTAACAGTTTGATCGCCCACTTTGTATCCTTCAAAAGGGATTTCGGGGTTAAATTTGATTACCACAAAATGTTGGTTTAGCTTTTTAATAACTTCCGGGTTTGTGTAGGTATCGCGGTCCATTTTTTTGCACCACCCGCACCATTCGGTGTAAGCATCAATTAGGATGAGTTTATTTTGTTTAAAGGCCTTTTCATAGCCAGTATTCCAATCTTCCCATACGAGCTTTTCGTTTTGGGCGTGGACTTGCGAAGCGAGGGAGAGTAACAGAATGACGATAAACTTTTGCATGTTGTGAAATTAATTAAAGTATTTGGAATGGACAAGAAACGTGCCGCGGTTAGTGAAATTAAAAAGATAAGGGTAGTTTTGTTCGGACGAAATACGACAGCACAATGACCAATAATGATATTTTAAAAAAATTACGCGTAGCACTAAAGCTCAAAAACACGGATATAATTGATATTTTAAAACTGGTTGATTTCAGAATTTCTGAAAGCGAACTAGGGGCTTTGTTTAGAAAGGAAGATCATCCCAATTACAAAGAGTGTGGGGACCAAATATTGCGCAACTTCCTGAATGGATTGGTGATACACCTGCGGGGTCCAATGGAGGAGAAGCCAAAACAAGACTAAAGTGGAACATTGATAATGACTGTTGTTCCACGATTTGGAGAAGAATCGAAATCAACGGAGCCGTCCAGGTACTGAATACGGGAAACAATGTTCTTGAGTCCGATTCCTTCGAAGGAATGTAACCGGGATGCGTCAAAACCTTTCCCGTTATCTTCCACCATCATGTTTAAGTAATCGTTGTGTTTAATAAGTTGTATGCTAATCTGAGAGGCATCGGCATGTTTTATAATATTATTCACGGTTTCCTGCAAAACGCGGTACAATACGGTTTCTGTTGTGTTTTCCAGTCGCTCGTTTAACCCCACAATTTGCAGGTCAACTTTTAGCATTTGCGACAAACTGAGTTTGTTTACAAAATCACGCACAGCACTCACCAAACCGGACCGGATGAGGGCGTTTGGCATCATATTGTGCGACACACTTCTTACTTCTTTAACGGCATCATCAACCAGCGTTATTAAATCCTGGTATTTGGCAACAACAGCAATGGGGAGTGATGAAAGATTGTGTTCGAATGCCGAAAGGTTCATCTTTGTTGCACTAAGTTGCTGTCCAATACCATCATGTAATTCGCGAGCAATGCGGATGCGCTCCTTTTCTTCTGCTTCCACAATTGCTTTGTTGCGTAATTCTTGCTGCTGCAAAAGCGTTTGGCTTAACAGGGCTTTTTGTTTTAAAACAGATTTGCTGTAAAACAAGTAGCCAAACAACAGCAAGGCAAAGAAGGATGCCGACAGGAATACCAATAGGGTTCTTTTTTTATTGATTTCAAGCACCGCATTGGCAAGCTCTAAAGAAGTTTGTTTGATGGTTAAATCTTTCTTTTCTGTTTGATACCGGGTTTGCAGCTCTTCTATCACCAGGGTGTTTTCATGATGGATAACACTATCCTTTAACGACTCAAATAACCTAAAATAGGACAGGGCGGTTTTATAGTCGTTGTGGTCACTATAAATCACGGAAAGCACTTCGCAGGCATCTTTTTCGGCTTCCAACAGGTTCAGTTCTTTGCTTTTTTGCAACCCCAACAGGGCATATTTAATAGCAAGTGTTGGGTTATCCATTTTTCCATATAACTGTCCAAGGCTTAGATAAACAGAAGGATACGAGAACTGGAGGTCGTTTTGTTCAACAATTTTTTGTGCTTGCAACAAATAGTTGAGGCCCTCCCGCTCATGCTTTTTTTCCACCAGCATATTTCCAAGCGTAATAAGTATTTCCGATTGTTCTTCCACATCTCCGGCCTCATTAAAACGCTGAATGGCGCGCTTTAAATAATAGGCAGCCTTGTCGAACAGATTGAGTTCATAGTAGATAAAGCCAATATGACCACACACTTTTGCGAGTTCAAAGGAGTCGCCCGAAAGGTGCATATAATCCAAAGACTTTAACCCAAAAGCCAAAGCTTTTTCCGGCTCGTGCTTGTTCATGTAAGCATGACTGATATTGTTGTAAGAGGCCGCCATTCCTTGAATATCGTTTTCTTTTTCACGAATGCGCAGAGACCTTAAATAGTAATATATGGAGCGAACGGGATCATTCATCACACCATAGGTTCTTCCAAGATTATTGTATGAAGAAGCTATTCCGGCCTGATCGTTTAGTAATGTTTTAATGCGCAACGATTCAGTATGCCAGTATATAGACTTTTCGAATTGCTGTTGGTTTTTATAGAGGATACCCTTGTGGTTATAAGCTAGGGCAGTACCACTTTGATATCGAAGTTTGGCGGCTAAATCAATCGCGCGGTCTGCAAATGCCATTGCTGTATCGGTATTTGTATTGCGGAATTCAAAGGCTAATGCACATAAGTAATTTACCTTATTTGTATCGTCACGAAGTACCGTTAGCTGATATGAAAGGGAATCAATTAGTTTTTGATTTTGTGCCAATGTACTTGTAATAAGGGCAAACAAGCATATAACGAGCAGGATGTTTTTCATAATACTAATATCTGCAAAGAACAAAGGGATTCGCTATACGAAAATGAACGTATATTTTGTGTGGGAATATTTTAAGCAAACCAACCATCACAAAATGCACTTTCAAACGTTTACATTTTATATATTCGCCTTCTAAGCACTCATGAACCCAACTGGCTATACCATTT
>CALRRW020000032.1:0-8639 GCA_943370695.1 Comamonas sp. lk
CGGTACTTACAGTTTGTATCCCAAATCAGCTGACGAATTGGTTACCTACGAACTTTTGCGCGTCAAATCAGAAACAAATTTTCCCGATGTGGTTTTGTTTATTGCCGATGCATCAAACCTCAAACGTAATTTATTGCTCCTTACCCAAGTTGCCGATTTGGGCGTGCCCGTTATTTTGGCTTTAAACATGGCGGACCTGGCCATTAGAAGAGGTATCTTTTACGATATTGAAAGTCTTTCCAAAAGTTTAAACATTCCGGTTGTTATCATCAACGCCCGCAAGCGTGAAGGTATAAAAGAAATCAAAGAGCAGTTGGTTATTGATCAGGTTCGCAACAAACCAAATTATTTCCCCCTCGATTTTTTGCAACAGCAGTTTCTGGAAGAAATTTGCGAATACACAGATAAAAAAAATCATTATGCAGGGCTGCAGTTTGCAATCAATGCTGCACATTTAGTTCCCGAAAAATCGGCTCCTATTCTTAAAATTTTTAACAAATTCGGATTTGATGCCCGTGCTTTTCAGGAGCAGGAAATTTTGGAGCGTTACCGCATTATTGATGAGGCTGTGAGGTTGAGCCGCAAACAAAAAGCAGGCACATTTGCAAAATCATTTACACAGCGAGCGGATAAAATATTAACACACCGGTACTCCGGAATTGCCATTTTTCTTACCATATTGTTTTTGGTTTTTCAGGCAATTTTCTCCTGGAGCGCAATTCCGATGGAATGGGTGGAACTGAGCTTTGCCAAAGCTTCGGCATTTGTTCAAACAACTCTCCCGGCAGGGATTTTAAACGATTTAATTGTTCAGGGAATATTGGCAGGATTGAGTGGTGTAATGATTTTTTTACCACAAATTATTATTTTGTTTGCGTTCATTGCAATCCTTGAAGACGTTGGTTACATGGCCCGTGTAGGATTTATTATGGATCGGATTATGCGTCCGTTTGGGATGAATGGAAAGTCTATTGTTCCGCTCATTAGCGGAATGGCTTGCGCGGTACCCAGCATTATGGCCACCCGCAGCATCGAGAATAAAAAGGAAAAACTCATTACCATTTTGGTTACCCCCTTAATGAGTTGTAGCGCCAGATTGCCTGTTTATACATTGCTTATTGCCATGCTCATCCCGGATGATGCAATGTTTGGCCCCTTCAATTTACACGGTATTGTTTTAATGTCCATGTATGTGCTGGGTTTTGTAGCCGCATTGTTTAGTGCATTTGTGTTTAAATTTTTTATCAAAGCCGAACGGAAAAATTTTTTCCTGATGGAATTACCAAGTTACAAACTGCCGCTTGCGCAAAATATACTCACCACCTTATACGATAAAGGAAAAGCTTTTGTATGGGGTGCCGGAAAAATAATCGTTGCGGTATCCATTATTTTGTGGGCACTGGCATCATTCGGACCCGGCAAAAGCATTGAAAAAATTGATCAAAAATATGCAGTGCTTGAACAGGATTCAACAAGTGTGATAACCGCGGAATTAGCTGCTCAAAAAAGTGCTGAAAAATTGCAGGCGAGTTATGCGGGAGAATTTGGAAGAATCGTTGAGCCGGTTATCAAACCCTTAGGATTCGACTGGAAAATTGGCATTGCGCTGCTTACCTCATTGGCTGCCCGTGAAGTTTTTGTAGGAACCATGAGTACCATTTACAGTGTAGGAGGTGATATTGATAACTTGCAAACCATTCGGGAAAAAATGAGCAATGAAAAGGATCCGGTTACCGGAAAGCCCATATTTTCAATTGCTGCAGTGCTTTCGTTAATGGTGTTTTATGCATTTGCCTTGCAGTGTATGAGTACCGTAAGTGTGGTTCAAACAGAGACTAAGAGCTGGAAATGGGCAATGATTCAATTTGTGTATATGACGGTATTGGCTTACCTTAGCAGTTTGCTGGTGTTCCATTTGTTGAGTTAACAAGCCCCTCCACACAAACACCTCGCCAAACATTGTTCATTATCAATTGATTAAAATCACACAATATAAAACACTGTAATATAGTTATTTATAGGTGTTTGCTTGACTTTGTGTTAAAATGCGTTAACTTTTCTCGAGTTTTGCAATCCTTTTATAAAACCCATAAGTTTAAAAATACATAATGAGACAGCTAAAAATAAGCAAACAGTTTACCAACCGCGAAAGCAAGTCTCTCGATAAATACCTTAACGAGATCAGTAAAGTGTCCATGATTGATGCCCAGGAAGAGGTAGAATTGGCACGCAGGATTCGTGAAGGAGATCAGGTAGCATTGGAAAGATTGGTAAATGCCAACTTACGTTTTGTTGTTTCCGTTTCAAAACAATACCAAAACCAAGGATTAACATTAGGCGATTTAATTAATGAAGGAAACTTAGGTTTGATTAAAGCCGCAAAACGTTTTGATGAAACCCGTGGTTTTAAATTTATCTCATACGCAGTTTGGTGGATTCGTCAATCAATCTTGCAGGCATTGGCCGATCAATCACGTATTGTTCGTTTACCTTTAAATAAAGTAGGTTCAATTGGCCGTATCGGTAGCACCGCTGCTAAACTGGAGCAACGTTTTGAGCGTGAACCAACCGTGGAGGAAATTGCAATTGAAATGGAAATTCCCATTCAGGAAGTGGAAAATGCATTGCGTTCAACCGGACGTCACTTGTCAATTGATGCACCGTTAACAGATGGAGAAGACAATACATTATTAGGTATCCTTGATAGCAATGATGAGCCTCGCCCGGATGTTCAGTTAATCAACGAATCGTTACAAAAAGAAATCAACCGTGTTATCTCAACACTTTCTGAAAAAGAAAAAGATGTGTTGAAATTTTATTACGGATTAGATGGCGGCCCCGCACATACACTGGAGGATATCAGCGAAAAAATCGGTTTAACACGCGAACGTGTTCGTCAGATTAAAGAAAAAGCTCTTCGCAGATTGCGCAAATCATCAAAAAGCAAAATTTTAAAATCGTACTTAGGATAATTTATTAGGCCAATCACCTTCCGGAGTAGGCCAACATTTATCTTTCATAAAAAAATAGCTGTCAGTATTGGCAGCTATTTTTTATTTTTGGCTCTTACTAAAATATATTCATGAGCTCATTACGTTCAGGTTTTTCTGTGTTGCCCCCCGTAGTTAAAAATTTGCTAATCATTAATGGCCTTTGCTTTTTTGCAAATGTGGTAATCGAAATGCGTTTTAACTACAGCATCAATGAAGCATTGGGGCTCTATTACCCAACGTCATCCCATTTCAAACCCTATCAGTTGATTACGCATGTTTTCATGCATGGTAGTTTTATGCATTTGTTCTTTAATATGTTTTCGTTGTGGATGTTTGGTAACGTACTCGAAAACTATTGGGGTCCCAAACGGTTTTTCGTTTATTACTTTGCAACCGCATTGGGCGCGGCAGCCTTGTTAATTGGTGTAAATGGAATAGAGGTTCACTCGTTGCAAAATGCCATTGATGCCTATGCGTCAAATCCAAATATTGATTCTTTTGTTCAGCTAATGGACATGGACAAAGGACTGGCGCACAATAATTATGTTGTGGATTTTATCAATCAATGGCAAACTCAACCAAATAATCCTCAGTACATACAAGGCTCTACAGAGATTGCGGATGCTTTATTGCAGCGAAAACTAAATGTACCCACCGTTGGTGCATCAGGTGCCGTATTTGGTTTGCTGCTGGCATTCGGGATGCTGTTTCCCAATACAGAGTTGTTTTTAATGTTTATTCCCATTCCGGTGAAGGCCAAATATTTTGTTATATTTTATGGCGCAATTGAATTGTATCAGGGCATTGCAAACAACCCTACCGATAACGTAGCGCACTTTGCTCATTTGGGAGGAATGCTTTTTGGATTCATTCTCATTAAAATATGGAATAAAACCAACCGAAATTCGTTTTACTAAAAACCATGGACTTGCTGGACGAAATCAAACGTACTTTCAATAAGCACAATAATGCAATACGTAAAATTATTGTAGTGAATATTGCTGTGTTTTTGGTAGGTGCAATAGTGAATGTATTTATGTTTTTTGCTGGTATTGGAAGCGAACCCGTTGCCACTTCATTACGCTTTTTTATGTTGCCCGCTCATCTTGGCACTTTGCTCATGCAGCCTTGGAGTTTGCTCACGTATATGTTCTTACACGATGGCCTGTTGCATATTTTATTTAATATGCTTTGGTTGTTTTGGATTGGCAATATTTTACATGAATACATTGGTAACCGCAAAGTTTACGAAGCATATTTTGGCGGAGGATTGGCAGGAGCCATTTTATTTCTGGTTTGTATGAATGTGTTTCCCGTGTTTGCCAAAACAATTGATATTACCTATGCCTTGGGTGCTTCGGCAGGTGTTTTGGGTGTTGTAGTAGCCGCGGCAACATTGCTCCCAAATTATCCATTGCGAATGTTGTTGTTTGGGGAAGTTAAACTGAAGTATGTAGCCCTTGTCACGGTAATCCTGGATTTTATTAGTATTCCATTAAACAATGCCGGTGGACATATTGCCCATATTGGCGGTGCTATTTTCGGATTCATGTATATTAAATACCTCTATCAGGATAAATATATATTGCCCGCATTTTTGCGCAACCTGTTTACTCCAAAAGCGAAAATGAAAGTGCATTACCGCACCACATTCTTAAAAACCGAAAACAACCCGAAACCAAGTCAGGAAGAAATCGATTTTATTTTGGATAAAATTTCAAAGTCCGGGTACGATAGTTTAAGTAAAAAAGAAAAAGAACAATTGTTTAAAGCCAGCAACGATTAATGTTTATCATCAATAGAATTGTATTTGCCCTGAACGGATTAGCTATTTTGGCTTTGTTGTGCTGTTACGCAGCTCCCTATATAAGTCCTGAGTTATACTGGCCTGTTGCTTTTATGGGGCTGGCTTATCCCGTTATCGTTGCGTTGCATGTTGTGTTTATGATTTATTGGATTGCAGTTTTTAAACTCAAATTTTTATACTCATTTGTTGCCATACTCCTCGGCTACTCATTTATTCCTTCTTATATTCAAATTGGTGCAAAAAAAAGCACCGAAAAAGAAAATACGATTGCTGCCATGGACTTCAACATGAAAAACTTCGGAGCATTTGAATCAACAAAATATACCGAACCCGATAAGTTTTTTGATATATACGATAAAGTAAGTCCCGAGCTTATTTGCTTCCAGGAATTCAGAGATTGCAGTACACAGAAGGTCAAAAAAATGTACAAGCAATTGTTTAAGCGATTGAATTCATTTTATTCGGTTGGCACCTACTCCGAAAGCAATGGAATAAGGAACGGCCATCATCTCACCATTTTTTCGCGGTACCCCATAATTGATTCGGGTGTTGTGGAACACCAGGAAAATTCAGACAACTATACCATCTATGCCGATATTGTGGCCCACGGTGACACCATTCGTGTTATAAACACCCATTTGCAATCCATCAAGTTTGACGCACCCGATTACAAGGCCATGCGAAACATTAAACTCCCTGACGACAGTGCAGTGAATGCAGTAACCAATATTTCACGCAAATTAAAAATAGCTTTTGTCAAACGTGCCAAACAAGCCGAAGCCGTTCGCGATTTTATTGACCAGTCGCCCTACAAGGTAATTGTGATGGGAGATTTTAACGACTCACCTTTGTCCTATGCACATCGCATGGTTAAAGGCAAACTGAAGGATTCATTCATGGAATCTGGCTCAGGACTTGGAAGAACATATGTTGGAGCAATGCCTTCATTCAGGATAGACTATGTATTGCATGATCCGTCCTATGCATCCTACAATTATTATGCAAAAGCATTTGAATTCAGCGATCACAAAATGGTGAGTTGTACCATTAAAGTGAAGTAGTATCAGGCATATCATTGCGGTGCTTATCGTAAATGCTCTTCCAACTTAAATACCCGGGAATACAAATAGCCGCGTACACTACCATCATTATTGCATAAAAGTACAAGTGTTGGTTAAAATAAAGCACTACGGAAAAAGCATTGATAACAAACCAGTATACCCAGCTGGTTAATATTTTTCGGGCCTCTTTAATAGAAGCCAGCAATCCGAATAAAGTTAAAAAAGAATCGAGTAACGGGCTTTGTGAATCGGTGTAAGTCGAAAATAAGTAGCCACTGGCAACGGAAAGAACAGCAAAAAGCGTAATAAAAATGAAGTGTTGTTTAGCGTTCCAAATATGGATGTGCTCATTGCGAAGTTGCGCTTTGCGCCAGTATAACCATCCGTAAACACCCACTGCCCCATAATAGATACTGATAATGGCCTGGGCGTATATTTTTGATTCGTAAAATAAAATGAATCCTAAAATGGAAGACATTATTCCAAAAAACCACCCAATCGGTTTCTCGCGCATCAGCAGCAAACTGTATACAATGCTGCAAACGGAGCCAATAATTTCGATGGTATTGTAAAAAGTAAAATAACCTAACACGCCTACTTGCTAAAGCCTATCGACTTTTTTCCCTGCTCAACAATGGCTGCCTTTTTCTCCACTTCGGCCTTCATCTTGTCTTTATAGTTTTGCATTTCCAGCGCAAGGTGGTCGCTGTGTGTAGCTAAAATCTGCACGGCAAGTAAACCCGCGTTTTTTGCATTATTGATAGCCACTGTTGCCACAGGAACGCCTCCAGGCATTTGCACAATGGACAGCAATGAATCTAACCCATCCATTGTTTTAAGTTTAACAGGAACACCAATAACCGGCAGTGTCGTAATTGAAGCAACCATCCCCGGTAAATGAGCCGCTCCACCTGCCCCGGCAATTATTACCTTTAAACCACGCTCACGAGCCGTTTTAGCGTATTCAAACATGCGCTCAGGTGTTCGGTGCGCTGACACAACAGTAATCTCGTAAGGCACCTTAAATTCGTCCAGTATTTTTGCCGCTTCCTGCATTACCTCCAAATCGGAGTCGCTGCCCATTATAATTCCAATATGTTTAGTCATGGTTAGATTTGATTATCTGATACAAATATGAGCAATTCGAGCACTCTTTTAGCTTTTGTTCGCGCTTCTTCCAATGTATTGGCTGTTATCGTTACGTGTCCCATCTTCCGCATAGGCTTGCTTTCTGCTTTACCATATAAATGAACATACACCCCTTCAATAGCAGTGGCTTTTTCCAGGCCTTGCAAACGATACTTGCCCGAGAATCCTTCGCCACCCAATAAATTAATCATTACTGCAGGTTGAATGAGTTGCGTACTTCCCAGTGGTAAGCCCGCACATATTCTCACCAATTGTTCAAATTGTGAAGTATAACAAGCTTCAATAGTATGATGCCCTGAGTTGTGCGGACGCGGAGCTACCTCGTTTACGAAAATATTTCCGGTAACATCCAACAATAACTCCACGGCAAAAACACCAACGCCATTCAGTGCTTCAATTGTTTTTAAGGCAATGGTTTCTGCCTGGGCCGCAATACTATCCGAAACTTGTGCAGGGCAGTTGAGGTAGGTAACCAAATTGGCCTTCGGATCAAATTCCATATCAACCACCGGCCAGGTGGCTATATTGCCCGCTTTATCTCTTGCCACCATTACTGATAACTCGGTTTGGCAAGGAACAAACTCTTCAATCAATGCATTGCTGGTAAAAGAACGCTTACTGATATCTTGTTTTAAATCTGCTGAGTTAAAAATAGCAACACCTTTCCCATCATAACCCTCCCTGCGGGTTTTGGAAACCAGCTTTTCGCCACCCAGTTCGCTGATGGCTGCCAGCCAGTCGGCTTCAGTTTCTACCAGCTTAAATTTGCTCGTGGGTATATTGTGTTGCTCAAAAAACTGCTTTTGCAGCCCTTTATCCTGAATAATATGCAAAATTGTTGGGGATGGAATGATCTCTTTTCCTTGCTTTTCCAGTTCAAATAAAACATCAATATTGATATGCTCAATTTCATATGTCAGCACATCCGAAATAGCCGCCAATTCTTTAATTGCACCGGCATCTTTCAATGACCCGGTAATATGGTTGGCTGATAATCCCTGGCATGGACTCCCATCAGTATCCAGTGTATTGATAGTGAAGTTGTAACGAAGGGTTTCTTCAATCATCATACGGCCAAGTTGTCCACCGCCAATAATGCCTATTTTTTTACGTAACGGATTTTGATTCACAGCCGCAAATATATTGGTATTTAGCAGAGCGAAAAGACCATTATTCTTAAATGTTTTAAAAACAATGAAATAAACCTATTTTCGCAACCCGAAATTAAGGATTAACAAAACAAATATTATGAGCGGAAAAATCACATTTACGATGATTAAGCCAGATGCAGTAGCAAACGGCCACACAGGAAAAATTATTGACCATATCATTGGAAAAGGCTACAAGCTGGTAGCCATGAAATACACTCGCCTTAGCGAAGAAAAAGCCGGAGAGTTTTACGGTATTCACCGTGAGCGTCCGTTTTTTAAGGACTTAGTTTCATTTATGAGCTCAGGACCAATTGTAGCTGCGGTATTGGAAAAGGACAATGCAGTTGCCGATTTCAGAAACATCATTGGCGCAACCGATCCTTCGAAAGCAGAAGCAGGAACTATTCGTAACTTATACGCAAAAAGTATTGACGCAAACGCTGTTCACGGAAGTGACAGTGATGAAAATGCAGCGATT
>CALRRW020000033.1:0-8607 GCA_943370695.1 Comamonas sp. lk
TTAGCGGAGTCGATATCCGTCAGCGTGGCCCCGTGGGTGTTCAGGCTGATATCGGTATCCGCGGAGGCTCGTTCGACCAATCGCTGGTGTTGTTAAATGGCATGAAACTAAGTGATCCGCAAACAGGACACCATATGTTGAATTTACCCCTAACCAACGAAGCCATCGAACAAATTGAAGTGATCAAAACTTCGGCATCCCGCATCTATGGCATCAATGCACTTACCGGTTCTGTTAATTTTGTAACCAAAGTGCCGCAAAAAAACATGGTTTACCTTGGCACATTTGGTGGCGATTTTGGACTCTATGGCATGCAGGCAGGTGTTTCATTCAATACCAAAAACCTCGGGCAACATCTTTCGCTTGGCCAGAATTCATCAAACGGATACAAACCCAATACCGATTTTAAAACCAACCCGTTGTTTTACCAGGCAACAGCAGCAGCGGGCAAAGGGAAAGTCAATTTCGTGGGCGGGTATACCACTCGCGATTTTGGGGCATCCGGATTTTATGCACCCAACTCTACCGAATATGAAAAAACCAAAACCGCTTTTGGTGGATTGCAGTACGAAATAAGGTGGAACAACCTCAAACTTAAGTCACAGCTTTATTATCGTTACAATGAGGATGATTACGTATACGTGCGCGCCAATCCCGAGCTTTACCACAACCACCATTACTCGCATACTGCAGGAGCCGAAGTGCACCTTACCTACACATCCGTTTGGGGTGAAACAGGTTTTGGAATTGATACCCGCACTGAAAAACTGAACAGCAATAATTTGGGAAAACATGAACGCAATATTGGGGGCGTGTTTGCCGAACACCGTTTTGCGTTTTTCCAGAAAAAATTACTCGTTACACCAGGTGTTTATGTAAATGCCTATACCGGTAACAATACCGCGGCTTTCCCGGGCATTGACGTTTCCTATAATTTCAAAAACAATATCTCTTTATTTGCATCCGTTGACAGGGGAATGCGTTTGCCAACCTATACTGATTTGTACTACAAAGGCCGCGATAATATTGGCAATCCAAACCTTCAGGCAGAAGAAGCGATTAATTCGGAAATTGGCCTGAAAATAAACAGGCAAACCTGGAACATCAATGCTGCATTATTTAACCGCCAATCCACCAACCTGATTGATTGGGCGCGCACAGATGCTACGCAAAAATGGCAACCACTTAATATCAACGATGTAACCTACAACGGAATTGAAACCAATATCGGCAAATCGTTTAAACATATCCTGAAACAAATCACCGTTGGTTATACCTTTATTGATGCCAACTTCAACCAACCCGACAATTACACAAGCACCTATACCCTTTCCAATATTCGCCACCAGGTTGTGGGAACCATGAGCATTAACTGGTTCAAACAATTATACCAATCGGTTACAGTGCGCCATATCAACAGGGTTTCGATGACCGATTACACCTTGCTGGATTCAAAACTGATGTATCGGTTCAAACGCTTTACCGTATACACCGATGTAAGCAATATCATGAATACCAGTTATATGGAAGCCGGTTACGTAACCATGCCCGGCCGCTGGTTTAAAGTTGGATTCGATCTAAAACTCAACTATTAAGCATTTTAAGAATAGAGTAGCTAAAATCAATTCTATTGTTATTTTTGTTGACTTTTAAAATTACAGAAAAACGAAATTATGGCAGAAGTAATACGCATGCCCAAAATGAGTGATACAATGACCGAAGGTGTTATTGTGGCTTGGCATAAAAAAGTTGGTGATGATGTGAAATCGGGAGATATACTGGCCGAAGTGGAAACAGACAAGGCAACCATGGAATTGGAAAACTATGTAAAAGGAACCCTTTTGCATATTGGTATCCAAGCCGGAGAATCCGTTCCGGTTGATTCGGTTATTGCCATAGTGGGTGCAAAAGGCGAAGACATAAGTGCTTTGTTAAATAGCGCTCCTGCCCCTGCTGCTCCGAAAGAAGAAGCAAAAGCTGAGTCAGTAGTAGCTAATGCACCAGCCAAATCTGAAGTCTCTCCCGAAACTTCGGGACAAACATCTCAAATCGAAACCGATGCCCGTTTAAAAGCATCACCGTTGGCTAAAAAAATTGCCGAAGATAAAGGTCTGGATTTAAGCAAAGTTTCAGGTTCGGGCGATAACGGTCGTATTGTAAAACGTGATGTGGAGAATTTCACACCATCAACAGCTGCAAAACCATCTGTGAGCATTCCTGCAATTGTGGGAACAGAAAGTTTTGAGGATGTTGCTGTATCGCAAATGCGCAAAGCCATTGCCCGCAGGTTGAGCGAAAGCAAAAACGGTGCACCTCACTTCTACCTCACCATGAGCATCACCATGGATAAAGTAATTGAAGCACGCAAAGTAATGAACGATATCAGTCCGGTTAAAATTTCGGTAAATGATATCATCATTAAAGCTGTAGCTGCAGCATTGCGTAAAAACCCTAAAGCCAACTCAAGCTGGTTGGGCGATAAAATCCGCATGAACAACCATATTCACATTGGTGTGGCTGTTGCTATTGAAGACGGACTCATTGTACCCGTTGTAAAATTTGCCGACAATAAAACCATTTCACATATCAGTGCCGAAGTAAAAGAATTAGCCGATAAAGCTAAAAACAAAAAACTGGCACCAACCGAATTTGAAGGAAGCACATTCACCATTTCCAATTTAGGAATGTTTGGTATCGACCAGTTCACTGCAATCATCAACCCACCTGAATCATGCATTCTGGCAGTAGGTGCAGCAAAAGAAACTGTTATTGTCGAAAACGGACAAATGAAAGTTGCCAATGTTATGAAGGTAACCCTCTCATGCGATCACCGCTCAGTTGATGGTGCGGTAGGTTCTTCATTCTTGCAAACCTTAAAAGACCTATTGGAAAACCCGGTACGATTGCTGGTGTAATTTTCTAAAATAACGATAATTAAATCCTGCATCGAAGAAGTTCGGTGCAGGATTTTTTATTACGGTGCACTAATGCCTGATGAGCATCCTCTATGAAATGCGGGTCATAATAGCTAAAGGTTAAAAGCCAATAAGCTAACACCCAACCAACTCAAGCAACTTAATTACTTTTAACTAAATTTTGTAATATCAAAAAACTACCTTACACTTGCATACGGATGAATTCTCATTCGCGCCTAAAACAATCCACAGTTTTTTTATTACCACCAAAACAATCGAAAGATTCTGAATTGCATTTATTCCATTTAAGATAATATTACATATTTCATGTACGAAATTAATACATTGAACGACCTGCTCATGTCTGAGCTAAAAACCATTGCATCATCTCTAAACATTGAAAAGATTGATGATTTAAGCAAACAAGATTTGATAACAAACATTATAGCGGCACAACCAAGTGATGATGCCGAAGCGCCTAAAAAACGCAAAACAAAACCGAAAGCCGAAAAGGTAGAAAAGGTGGCTAAAATTACACAGGCCCGCAAACCCAAAGCGGAAGCTGCTGCTCCCGAAAAACAACCAGAACTGGAATTAGCCCCTGCTCCCGAAACTTCGAAAGCCACAAGCAGGGAAGAAAACGGAAACGTAAGCGATTCGAAACCGGAACCAACCCATCCTGAACAAAATTTCAACAGCAATTCAACCGACACAACAACTGAGGTAACTGCTGAAACCCATGCCACAACCGAGCAATCGGAGGAAAAAAACGAACACAGGCGCAACCAGCAAAACCAGGACCGCGAAAACAAGCGCCAGGAAAAATTTGAGCGCATGCAACAACAGAATAATTTGTTGCAGGAACTGGAAGGCATTGTAAGTGCCGAAGGTGTATTGGAATTAATTCCCGATGGTTATGGATTTTTACGCTCATCGGATTATAACTATATGTCGTCACCGGATGATGTGTATGTTTCGCCCTCACAAATAAAATTAATGGGACTTAAAACGGGTGATACCGTTAAAGGAACCATTCGCCCTCCAAAAGAAGGTGAAAAATATTTTGCCCTAATTAAAGTTGATTCGGTGAACGGCCGCAAGCCATCAGAGATTCGCGACCGTGTTGCTTTCGAGCATTTAACACCTTTGTTCCCGGATGAAAAACTAAAACTGGGCGATACAACTTCATACTCTACACGTATTATTGATATGTTGGCTCCTATCGGAAAAGGCCAGCGTGGATTAATTGTGGCGCAACCTAAAACGGGTAAAACCATTTTGTTAAAAGAAGTTGCAAACGCTATTGCCAAAAACCATCCTGAAGTTTATTTGATTATCCTGTTGATTGACGAACGTCCGGAGGAGGTAACCGATATGCAACGCAGCGTAAGAGCTGAAGTTGTGGCATCAACATTTGATGAGCCTGCCGAGAAACATGTGAAGCTTGCCAATATTGTATTGGAAAAAGCCAAACGGATGACCGAGTGCGGACATGATGTGGTGATTCTATTAGACTCCATAACACGTATGGCACGTGCCTTTAATACGGCACAACCGGCATCTGGTAAAATCCTTTCGGGTGGTGTGGATGCAAATGCATTGCACAAACCAAAACGTTTTTTCGGAGCAGCACGTAAAATTGAAAATGGCGGTTCATTAACCATTATTGCAACAGCCCTTATTGATACCGGTTCAAAAATGGATGAGGTTATTTTTGAAGAGTTCAAAGGAACAGGTAATATGGAATTGCAATTGGATCGTAAATTATCGAACAAACGTATTTATCCGGCTATTGATATTGTTGCCTCAAGTACCCGCAGGGAAGATTTGTTGTTGGACAAAGCAACGCTGCAACGTACTTGGATTTTGCGCAACCATATTGCCGATATGAACGCAGAAGAAGCCATGAACCTGTTGCTTAAAAACATGAAAAACACCAACAGCAACGAGGAGTTTTTGGCATCGATGAATGGGTAAAAATGGCTTTATGTTGATTATGGTTTTGTGTTAATTATGTTACATAAAACCCCAAAGCCATAAAACCAAATCTCATAAAATTTGTACTTTAGATTAATCAATTTACACATAAAAAATAAACACACATATGACAATGTTAGTAGGCAAAAAGGCCCCGTCATTTAAAGCAGCAGCTGTAGTAAACGGTGGCGAATTCGAAGATGATTTTTCATTAGACAATTTCGTTGGTAAAAACCATGTATTGTTTTTCTTTTATCCGTTGGATTTTACGTTTGTATGTCCAACCGAAATTATTGCATTCCAAAGACGCATGGAAGACTTTGAAGCACGCGGTGTAAAAGTTGTAGGATGCTCTATTGATTCTAAATTCTCGCATTGGGCCTGGTTAAAAACCCCGATGAATGACGGTGGTATCGAAGGTGTAAAATTCCCTCTGGTAGCAGATGTAACCAAAACAATCGCCTTAAATTATGGTGTATTGGCGGGTCATTATGATTACGATGAAACAGGAAACATGATATGGGTTGGAAACCAAGGTGAAGATGCCGTAGCATACCGTGGTTTGTTCCTGATTGACAAAGCCGGAATCGTGCGCCACCAGGTGGTAAATGATTTACCTTTGGGCCGCAGCGTGGATGAAGCATTGCGCATGATTGATGCTTTGCAGTTCTTCGAAGAAAACGGTGAAGTTTGCCCGGCCGACTGGAGCAAAGGAAAAGACGGACTGAAAGACAATGCACAAGGTATTGCATCGTATTTAGCTACCCACTAAAACAACATTAAACACAAATACAAAATCCCCTTTTTCAGCAATGAGAAAGGGGATTTTTTGTTGCTTCAAATTCTTGGTACAAATTTGCCCATTCAGTCATGCTGATCCATATCAACATCTTGCTATGCAACACAAGACAATGTCGCGCGAGATACTGTCGGATGCTGATATGCATGAGCATGACCATCCAAAAAACCATGATTTATTCTCGAATAAAAACCATGGACCATGGACTAAAAAACTATGGACTTTTTTGCCGCAAAACCCATATACTTGCATACTATACTTAACTCAAAAAAGAACGTAATTTCCATATGACAACTTCTCAACAATCGGGACCGATGAATAAAAGAGATTTATTACAACAAAAACGTGAACAGGCTCAATTGGGTGGCGGACAAGCCCGCATTGATGCACAACATAAAAAAGGAAAACTCACTGCCCGCGAACGCCTACATTTTTTGTTTGACGAAGGTAGTTTCGAAGAAATCGGTGCATTTGTGCAACACCGTTCCAAAGATTTTGGAATGGAAAAGCAACAATTTTTAGGCGATGGTGTGATTACCGGTTATGGTACCATCAGCGGCCGTTTGGTGTATGCGTTCTCACAGGATTTTACGGTATTTGGCGGTTCACTCAGCGAAACCCATGCCGAAAAAATTTGCAAGTTGATGGACATGTCCATGAAAGCAGGAGCTCCCATTATCGGGTTAAACGATTCGGGTGGAGCGCGTATCCAGGAAGGTGTGGTTTCACTGGGCGGTTATGCCGATATCTTTTTCCGCAATACCATGGCCAGCGGTGTTATTCCGCAAATTTCCGCTATCATGGGCCCGTGCGCGGGAGGTGCGGTGTATAGTCCGGCCATTACCGATTTTATCATGATGGTTGAAAATACTTCGTACATGTTTGTAACCGGACCCAATGTGGTTAAAACCGTTACGCACGAAGAAGTAACCTCTGAAGAACTGGGTGGAGCAAGCGTGCATTCAAGCAAAAGTGGTGTAGCACATTTTACCGCTGCCAACGAAATTGATTGCATCAACCAACTAAAAAAACTCATTAGTTATATCCCCGAAAACTGTGAAGAGCACACGCCTCACCTGCCCTACCAGGCTGCTGACGAAATGCGCCCTGGCTTAACAAATATTATTCCCGAAAATGCCAACCAACCTTATGATATGCGTGAGGTGATTGAACATATTGCCGATGAAGGTTCGTTTTACGAAGTGCATAAAAACTACGCTGAAAACATTGTTGTTGGATTTGCCCGTTTGGCCGGTCGCAGCATTGGTATTGTAGGCAATCAACCCGCCCAATTAGCAGGATGTTTGGATATTCATGCATCACAAAAAGGTGCACGGTTTGTGCGTTTCTGCGATTCGTTTAATATTCCCTTGTTGGTGTTTGAAGATGTTCCCGGATTTTTACCGGGAACAGACCAGGAGTGGAATGGCATTATCACCAACGGTGCTAAATTATTGTATGCATTTTGTGAAGCCACCGTGCCACGCGTTACGGTAATTACACGCAAAGCATACGGAGGCGCATATGATGTAATGAACAGCAAACACATTGGTTGCGACATGAATTTTGCATGGCCCACAGCCGAAATTGCCGTTATGGGCGCAAAAGGTGCAGCCGAAATTATTTTCAAAAAAGAAATTGACAGCGCAGCCGATCAGGCAGCCGAATTGGCTTCGAAAGAAAAAGAATATGGCGATTTGTTTGCCAATCCATACCGTGCAGCCGAACGGGGTTTTATTGATGAAGTAATATTCCCCGAAGAAACACGTTTGAAGTTGATCAAAGCATTTAAAATGCTCGAAAATAAAGTTGCCAACTTACCACGTAAAAAACATGGAAACATCCCTTTATAAAATTCGAATAATGAAATTCGAAATCCGAAATCGGTTGATTCAAAGCGTTGCTTTGAATGCAAAGAATACACTGTCTTTTCTCTTTAGCTTTTCGAATTTCGAATTTCGAATTTTATTTTTTCTGTTGGTGCCTTTTGGGTTACAAGCTGCGGAGAACGAACAACGCACGCCCAGCACCATTACCAACGTAACGGTTTTTTTAAACCAGGCACAAGTTACCCGTGTGGCCAAGGTGAACCTGCAGGCCGGCATTACCAATTTGGTATTTGATAAAGTTTCGCCTTATATCAATTTAAACAGCATACAGGTCAAAACCGAAAACAATGTGGTGTTGTTATCGGTAAGCCAGCGCAACAATTACCTCGAAAAAGAAGAAAAGCCTGCATTTATCAAAGAAATAGAAGATACCATCCAGGCATTGAGTTATCAGTTGCAATTACTCTCAATCAAACAACAAGCTTGGGAACTGGAAAAAGAAGTGTTGGTTTCCAACAAATCCATTGGCGGTTCCAATGGAGGTGTGAAAGTAGAAGATTTAGAAGATGCCTTGCAATTGTTCCGCAAACGTTCGCAGGAAATTGGAGAAGAATTGATGAAAGTGGAGATTGCCGTAAAACGAATCACCCTCATTCAACAAAAATTCCAAGTGCAGTTGGATGAATACAATAGCAATGAAAACAGCAGTGCCGAAATTGTGGTCACTATTAAAACATTGGCTCCCGTGAACAATGCAAAAATTGAGTGGAGCTACCTGGTGAGCAATGCAAGCTGGCAACCTTTTTACGATGTGCGGGTAAAAGACACCAAAAGCGACTTGCAGTTGGTGAGCAAAGCATACATTACTCAGGGCACAGGCGAAAGCTGGAAAAATGTGATTTTAAAACTGAGTACTGCTAATCCCAATGAGAGTGGCAGCAAACCGGAATTGAGACCGAATCTGCTAGGATTTAACAATATTGCTGTTGTAGGATTTTCCAATAGCGCTCCTTTACAAGAAGTAGTTGTTACGCGAAAAAAAGCGCTCACTGCTCCTGCTTCAGGAGATCAATTGGGTTATTCAACA
>CALRRW020000034.1:0-8593 GCA_943370695.1 Comamonas sp. lk
GTATATCGAGCCCCACAACCATTACCCTGGCTCCTCATCGTAAAACGTATACCGAAAATGTAATATTCGATTCAATACCCGGATTATCGGAAACCAATACGCTCACCATTTATGGAAATGGGAACACCATTCAGAGTAGCATATCACCGGTGGTTTCATTTATACACGCACGTTATATCATATGGGATAGTCTTAATGTAGTAAATACAGGTGCAACAGGATTTGGTATTCAAATTAACAATGGAACACATCATGTAACGGTTAAAAATTCGGTTATCAATGTGGGCACAACATCAACGGCAACCACCAACGCAGGTATTGTGGTAGCATCAACAACATCGCTTGCATTGGGTAATAACGGCCAATATTTAACCATCCAAAACAATGAAATAATTGGAGGATACTATGGAATTACCTTGATTGGTGATACAGGATACCGCTACAATTATGGTAGCATCATTCAGCATAATACCATACGCGATTTTTATTTGTATGGTGTTTACACTTTACATGCCGACTCAACCGTCATTTCACATAATAATATAAACCGTGCTCTTAGAGCAACTGTAAGTACATTATATGGTATTTCGTTAAATCAAAGCCGTTATGTAAAAGTGAACAATAACCAAATTCACACAACAGGTGCTGATTCATATACGGCCTACCCTATTTATTTCACCAATAGCGTGAACTCAACAGGATTTGAAACAGAAATAACCAATAATAAAATTTTCAATATCAATCAAACTGCAGGTGTATTTACAGGTATTTATGGTTTAACAACCAATATTAATGGGTTTAAAATTTACCATAACACCATTGACTATGCGGTACCAACAGGGAGCACCTCGGCTATCAGAGGTATTCAAATGGCGGTGGCTCCTAATAATGTTGAATTCAAAAACAATATCATCAATATTACCGGAGGTGGAACGGGGATTAAAACAGGTATTTATATCAGCACAAACTCTCCAACATTTGTAAGTAACCACAACGATATATATGTGAACACTTCTTCAAATAATAATGTAGGTTTTTGGACTGTTGCAACTGTAACATTGGCCAATTGGCAAACGGCATCTTCACAAGATGCAAACTCCAGCAATGCCAATCCGGTATTTATAAGTACAACGGATTTAACTCCGCTATCCAATATCATTGATAATATTGGAACCCCGGTTGGTGTGTTAACAGATTATACCGGAGCAACCCGTTCATTATCTGCGCCTGATATCGGTGCCATTGAATTTACGGGATTAGCAGGAGATATGAGTATTGTATCTGCCAAACTCATCCGCTCAAGTGAATGTTACAGTACACAGGATACTGTAAGGGTAACCTTTACTAATTTGCTCGGTGCCACAATTGATTTTGCAATTGATGCATTAACAATTGACTGGAACATAACCGGTGCTGTAAATTCCAACGGAACCATTGTGGTGAGTTCGGGAACACTGGATGTTGGGAGTTCGCTTTCTGTGTACACAAATACAATTGACCTCTCAATTCCGGGAAATTATTCACTAAGAGCCAATCTTCAGTTGAATACCGTGAATGTGCTTCCATTAAATGATACATTAAGCACTCCTTTTGCGCTTGAGGTAAAACCAATATTAGCCGTAACACCCAAAACAGTAACGGTGAACAGCAATGCAGAAACGGTAACACTAACAGCCAAGTCGCCATTGTTCCCTGTAGGCTCAGCATTTTTTAGCGAAATGTGTTATTACAGAGGCAGTGGAAATCCTCCTGTGGGCGGATGGCCAGCTTACCTTCTTGCAGATGATTATGTAGAGATTACAGGAACTCCGGGTGCCGACTTTAACGGTTATATATTGGAACAATGGACCGGAGCAGCAATGGATCATTCATGCACTTTCCCTACCGGTACATTATTTAGCCCAGTTGGTACAATGATTGTTGTTGTAGGTACACCGGGAACAAGCGTACCAAGTCCTGCTAATTTTTATTACCATAGCGGGAATGCAACTACTCGCTTAAGTAGCGCTGTATGGGGCTATATCATCAAAAACCCATCGGGTGTTATTATTGACGTTATAACCGTAGGAAACTATACATTCCCAGCAGCAGCTGGCGTAACTCCTGCCGACTGGACAGGTAGCGGGATTGTTGGAAGTGCAAGCTTTTCGGGAATATACTTAACCGCTCCTGATAACAATACTCCATCTGTATGGGCATTAGAAACAGCCTCATTAAAACTCACTCCGAATGCCTTAAACACAAACATAACGGCCCCAATCGGAGGGTCAACAGTTGGTTTTAACTGGAATCATTTGGGAACACCTATTTCGGTAGAGCCGAAAATAATAGTAGGTCCTTATAATGTACCGGGTGTGTATACCTATATCGCAGAATTTACAAATGCCTGCGGTACATTTTATGACACAGCCTACATAACAGCATCATCTGCGGTACCAGTAAAATTGATCAGTTTTACGGCAGAACCCAAAGCAAATGATGCATTGTTACATTGGACAACAGCATCGGAAATAAATAATAGTCACTTTATTGTTCAACGTTCTGTTGATGGTTCACTGTTTACAACAATTGGAACAGTTAAAGGAAACGGAGCTTCATCAAAAAGTTTAAGCTATGCATTTACGGATAAAGATGCTGCAAATATCCACCCTACAATATACTATCGACTGTTATCAATTGATAAAGACGGAACATCCGAGACTTCAAAAACAGCAATCGTAAACTTCAAGATTCAAACACTTACCAAACTGGATCAGGCTATCATTTCACCTAATCCGTTCAATGATAAGATTCATTTAAGTATACCATCTGAGACCACTGAAATGGCGACCATAAAACTAATAGATATTCAGGGCAAAGTATCTTTAAGCCGTCAATATATCTTATCGGAAGGCCTAAATAATATCACACTGGATATGCTAGATAATATGGAAAAAGGAGTATTTTTTCTCCAGGTTATTTTGAACAACGAAACACGGGTAATAAAAGTTCTTAAAAATTAATTTTTAAGAACACCCATAATAAAGGAAGGACTTTTTGAGCAATCAGAAAGTCCTTTTTTCTTTTGTGGGCGTTGTAAATGAGGATACCCTAAAAGAGGATTTGAGGAAAAAACCTTCCCCTTTAATCTCAAATTAACTTATTCAGTATTCAATTTTACACTTTCGGTATTTCTAACCTCATTTTGAACCCCTTATCCATTCGATTTTAGAATCTATTTGGTAATATAGTTCTTCAATAAAAATCGAATTATGAAAAGATTTACACCACTTCCTTTTTTTCCCTACAAGTCAATAGCATGTGTTGCTAAACAATCAGGGATACTGACTTTATTCCTGCTCATTGCATTATCAGGTAAAGCCCAGGTTGATATTGCTTCAACGGGTGGCACACCAACCGCTTCCTATGGTACACTCAAATTAGCTTTTGATAATATAAACAGCGGAACGCACACCGGGTCCATTGCAATATCTATAACGGCAAATACCTCGGAAAGTGCCTCAGCGGTATTAAATGAGAGTGGCAACGGTGCAGCCAGCTATACAGATATCAGCATCAGTCCATCGGGTGGTGCTTCCAGAACCATTTCGGGAAGTCTTGTTGCAGCCTTGATTGATTTAAATGGCGCTGATAATGTAGTTATCGATGGGCTCAATACAGGCGGTAATGCACTCATTATTGAAAACACCAATACCGGAGGTGCGGGTGTAAGCACCATACGTTTTATCAATGATGCAAGCAGCAATCAGCTTAAAAACTGTACGGTGCGGGGTTCGTCAACGGCCGTTACTGTTGGTACAATTTTATTTTCAACGGGAACAACCACTGGAAATGATAACAACTTAATAATGGGTTGTACTTTGGAAGGTGCAGGAGCAACATTTCCTGCAAATGCCATCACAAGTATTGGAACAGCAACAGTTGGAATTGAGAATAGTGGGAACTTTATTACGCAAAATAATATTAGTAACTTTTTTAGTGCATCATTAATTACCAACGGGGTATTGGCAGGAACTGGAAATACTGATTGGGCTATATCCCGTAATAAATTTTACCAAACCGCATCACGCGCTTATACTACAGCAAACACGCATCAGATTATTTCCATTACAAGTGGTAACGGACACCGTGTAGACTCAAATACAATCGGGTATAACTCTGCTGCAGGAACAGGAACATATACAATGACAAGTACCGTTGCGACAAGGCTTATTGCAATTGAACTTTCTGTTGGAACCACTGTAGCTACATCTGTGCAATTCAATACGATTACAGCAATCAGTTTATCTACATCAAGCGGGGCAGCAACGGCAAATGGTGTTTTATGCGGAATCAGTGTAAAAGCCGGGAATGCAAACATCGGAACCATATACGGCAATACCATTGGGGCAACCACAGGAACCGGAGCCATTACAGCAACACCCACTACAACCCAAGGAGCCATTGTAGGTATTAACAGTGCAACTACCGGAACCATTCAAATACACAATAATTACGTGGGTGCGCTCACCTCTACCGGATCAACTGCGGCTGTGGCGGGTGCTGTGTTTGGCGTAACCGTTTCTGCTGTTGCTGCCTCTATATCCATAAGATACAATACATTCGGAAATCCCACTGCAGATAATATGCGTGCAGGAACATTAGGACTTACTACTGGAAATTCAATTGTGTCTGGAATTATTGCAGCATCAACATCAACTATAGCCAACTATTCTAATAATATTATTCAGAATCTAACTTCTTATGGCACAGGTACGACTGGTTATGTAAGGGGAATTCAAACAACTACTTCAGGAACAACTACAGCAGCAACTGTGAGCGATAATACCATAACTAACCTAACAAGTAATACAGCGAATGTAGGCGTGGGTAATGGACAGTTGGCTGCCATCGGTATTTATTTTGCTGCTGGCCTTAATGCTGTTATCTCGAATAATGTCATTACTAATATTGCATTGACAAATACAGGAACAGCAGGAACAAGTGCAACAGGAATTTCCGTGGCTGCTGCTTCAGGAACCACTATAAGTGGAAACAAAATTTATGCAATTAGCAACGCTAGCACCTCAGTAAGTGCAACTGTGCCAGGAACCGCTTCCGGAATTTTTATACGAGGTCTTGCTGTTTCTTTATTTATTAATAATAATATGATTTCATTAGGCTCAGGTCAAACAACCAACACCTGTTTTATTGGAATCTGGGGACAACACGGGAATGTGGTTGATCCGATGTCCTTCATATATAACAATTCCGTTCATATTGATGGTGTCGTAGCATCTGGAGCACAACCTAGTTTTGGATATATCAGAGGAGATTTTAGTACAACAGCTAGGAATTCGGCTGTAGACATAAAGAATAATATCTTTAACAATACAAGAACCGGAGGAACTGGTAAACATTATGCCATTTCGAACCAATATGGGGCTACCACTCCTGTGAATACTGGGTGGGCATCTAATTATAATGCACTTAATTCAGCAAACAGTTCAACAATAGGTTCATGGGGAAGTGTGGATAAAGACTTTAGCACATGGAAAACAACTTCATCAGGGGATGTGAATAGTCTTTCAGGGATCACAGTTACCTTTCAGAACAATACCAATGACTTACACTTAAATATGGGTACAACCCCAACCTTATTAGAGTCAGGAGGAACAACTGTGTCAGGGGTAACTACAGATATTGACGGAGATGTGAGACCCGGCCCGGCAGGTTCTTTAAATGGTGGTGGTACATTTTCGGATTTGGGTGCCGATGAGTTTGATGGGGTACAGGCCACTCCTAGTATTTCTTCGATTTTGGCTGCCCCTGCACAATGTACGGCTACTTCACATCTTGTTTCGGCTACAGTTGTTCCCAATGTCGGCACATTAACCTCAGTGGTGCTCAATTCTGCTTTTAATGGAGTGGCACAAACCGCCATAAATATGGTGAACACAACAGGAGATATCTGGGAGGCAACTATTCCGGTAGCAACACCCACAAATGCAAGAGTTACCTGGTCTATTATGGCCACAACCTCAACCCCTTTGACAACAACAATCAACGGAACAGCATACAATGATGAACCTTTAAACGGGGGTGTTGTAAGTATAAGCGCAGCTTTAAATCCACTCTGCCAGGGAAAACCTACTGAACTTACTGCTGTGGCAAAAATTCCAACTTCAACCACAATAATTGGTTCAGGGGCCACCACAAGCGCAACCTATTCAAATCCATTTTACAGCCTGTATTCAAACTCTCATACCCAATATTTGGTCAAAGCATCAGAAATTCTGGCCACGGGAGCAGTAGCAGGAAATATTACATCGCTGGGTATTCAAATTACTTCAACCATAGTTGCAGCCAGCACGATGCAGGATTTTTCGATTAAGATGGGCCATACAAGTGCAACGGATATGACTGCTTATCTTGCTCCCTCTTTTACCACGGTATACACTGCGGCTACTTTAACACCTGTTACCGGAATGAACACTCTTACTTTTGCTACTCCATTTGTGTGGGATGGTGTTTCAAATGTGGTGATTGAAATATGTCATGGTAATTCCGGATCAACAGCCACTATGAGTAGTACCACATTGACTGATAATACTTCTTATGTTTCAGCGATAAAAGTACACAGAACTACTGCCACAGCAGGTTCTGTTATTTGCTCCGATGTTACAAGCAATCTGCTTACTTATTCCGTTCGTCCTAAGTTTACGTTCGGACTAACCAGTATGAATCCTACTCCTATGAGTTCCTTTTCCTGGAGCGATGGTTCTACAACAGTTGGCACAACGAACCCTCTTACAGTTGCACCCGTAATTGCCACAAGCTATACTGTAATTGCTACCGATGCAATAGGATGTTCACTTACTAATGCAACACCATACCTATTGAATGTAACCACTTCAAGTATGGGAGGCAATTATGATGTTGGCTCCGCACCCGGATCATCATACCCCACTTTAACTGCAGCCGTGAATGCTTACAATACGGTATGTTCGTTAACAGGGCCCGTAACGTTTACACTGGTTGACAATAAATACAGCATCAATGAAACATTTCCAATTGTAATCAGGAAACATCTGGATGCGAGTGCCACGAATACACTAACCATCAAACCTTCAGGAAATGATACCATTTCGGGTTCTGCGTCAACAGCAGTCATTATTTTGGAAGGAGCTAACTATGTTACCATTGATGGGGCTATTGGTGGAACGGGCAGAAATCTTACCATTGAAAATACAAGCACAGCAACCACAAGCGCGGTAGTATGGATTCAAAATTCAACAACAAATGATTCTTCAACTCATAATACCATAAAAAATATCAATATCAGAGGAAACGCTCCTACCACAACTTTATTCGGAATAGGAATCGGATCACCTACCATTACTACCAGCAGTGCCGGCTATAAAAACAGTAACAACACGATTCAAAACTGTAATATTGGTAGAGCGCAATACGGTATTTATGCGGGAGGAGCTTCTATTTCAAATAAAAATGTTGGCAATACCATCATTGAGAATAAGATTAACAATACAGCTCCGGATAATATTCAAATCTGTGGAATATTTGTTTCATTCCAGGATGGTGTATTGATTTCAAAAAACAAAGTCGGTGAAATGAACCGGTCAACGGATGTTGTCGGAATTTCTCTTGGAAACGCAGCGACAGTTTCAACTGCAACTGTAGCCGGAAACGAAGTAACCAACGCTACGGTTACAAAAAACATCATCAATAACCTCACTGCTACCGGAGCCTTCTCCGCGGTGGGTATTGTAGCAGCATCGGCAACATCCGGTACAACCATCATCAGCAACAACTCCATTTCTTCGGTTACGTCAAATGCTACAGGGACAGATTTTATTGGAGGGATATATGTTGGCGGTGGAGTTGGATCTACTACAAAAGTTTATTACAACTCGATTTCAATTACAGGAACTTCAACCAGAACAACATCATCTGCCTATGCTATCGCAATTGCAGCAGGAGACCCGGTTGTTGAAATGAAAAACAATATTTTATACAATATACAAACAACAGGAGGGGGTAACAGTTATTCACTGGGATTGGGTTCAACTTCGTTTTCAAACTTCACATCCAACTACAATTTGTTCTATACTGCCGGTAGCAATGCTCAGTTTGCAGTAACCGGTGGACTAGGAATTAACACGGCAGGTACAATTCAAACCACACTAGCCAACCTTCAATCAGCGACAGGGACAGATGCAAACAGTATCAGTGCAAATCCTCAGTTTGCTTCTACAACGATATTGGCTCCGGGATTTGGCAGTATTGTATTAGGGGGCGGAACACCGATCGTTGGAACCACAACCGATATTCTTGATTCGACAAGAGCCAATCCTCCTTCGATAGGTGCTTATGAAAACGGTATGGATGTGAATGGACCAACGCTTACATATGCAGCAATACCCAATCAAAACGACTTGAACAATCCGTCACTTATAGGTTTCCTTACTGCTACGGATATTTCAGGAGTAAATGTTACCGCACTCACCAAACCAAGAATTTATTACAAGAAAAAATCGAATGATAATGCGTTTGTAGGAAACACCTCTTCCGACAATGGATGGAAATGGACCGA
>CALRRW020000035.1:0-8552 GCA_943370695.1 Comamonas sp. lk
CATTTCTTTGCCTTCGTGCATGCCGCGCCAGTATAGCGGGCCGCCCGTTTTCCATTCGGATACGGTTTCGCATCCAAACATGTATTTTGGTGTTTGCTCCAGGTTTACCAGCATATCCCACACTTCCGCAATCGGAGCGTTAATGGTGATGCTGTTTTGTACGGTTAATTTTTCCATGGTGTTGGTGTTGGGGTTATAAAGCCGTCAAGGTATTAAATATTCCGTCAATTACCTCCGCCATTTTTTTGTTTGTTCACCTGTTTTTTGCAATAACCTGGTTAACCACCTTTATTTTTGGACAATGTTTTTGGTGTCAAAATATTTTAAAGTTTCCATTTTTTTCACAAGATCATTGATGTTCTTTGTTTCAGTTGCGTATAAAATGATTATGGGTCTGTTGTTTTTGTCGTAAAAACTAAAAAGCATATTTGTTGTCGGATTAAATTTGCTTAACTGAGGAAACATGCTTTTTAATGTATTGAAGTTGTTTTTATGGTTTTTGGTAATAATAACTAACTGTGTTTGAGAACTGTTTTTGAGTAATTCCAAACTCGTTTTGTCTAAAATTGGTGAGGATGAACTTGTATTGCTTAGCTGAAAATCCTCTCCAATTGCATTCATTAAATCTGTTCGTTCTGCGTCTGTTTCTGCATCGCTATAAATTGAAATTCGGTTTAAGAGAATACCATATTCAGATAGTGAATTTGGGAATTTTCTTGCAAATAAGTCGATAGATTTATCAATAAATTGTTGGTCAATTTGTTGATGCTTATTGATGTATTCTTCAACTAATGGGTACAATTCCTTGGCAAAACCATTGATGTATTCATTGTTATACCATTCAGTTGTATCAATGTTTCCACTAAGGGCTTTATATGCCCAACCATTACCCAAAACAGTTGCTAAACCTTCATCAAAAAAATTGTACGCAAATTGCTTGTATGGCGATTTATTGGCATCAAACCATTTTTCTATTTCTTGTTGAAATTCGTTCGTTTGTTCATCGTAAAGGACGTGACACATTTCGTGTAAAACAACACCCATTCGTTCAATATGCTTTGTTTCGTCCGTCAAAACACCAACACACAAACTGTTAGCATGGGGTGTTGCAGTGGAGTTTCCTCTTTTGCCCGGAATGGGATATAAAGTTACGATAAAAGGAATATCTGCTGTCCAACTTGAATGATAAAAGTGTTGGAATGTGGTAAATATCTCAGATGATTTTGAAGCGTATACTTCTAATTCTTTTTTCTGATGAAGCAATTTTTGTTCACTCATGTTCCAAAGCAGATTGTCATAATAACTCTCTGTTTGTTTTAAGACATTTACCAGTTTTTGTAATTCACTGTTTGGTAAAATGCCAATTGTTTTGTGCTTAAACTCCTCCAACGTATTTGAATTCACTAACGCAATGTCAATTAAATCTTGGGTCGAGCGATATTGTCGTCTGTTTTCCGGAAATTCTTCTCGTTTGTACTGATAGTCTGTTTGAATGTTCTTAAAGTCCAAACACAGACGGTTAAAAATGCTGTCGTTTTGTGTGTTTGATACAATAAAATCATTTAGTGTAGATGAAGTTCCTTGATGATTTGTTGCTGTTTCGAGGAAGTTAAATATACAATAGGGCTTACTAATTTTAAACGTAATAATGTTTTGTCCAAAAGAGATTTGAATAGAAGTCAAAAAGCAAAATGTAATGATGATCTTTTTCATTGTGAAACTGTTCCTTATAATGGCGGCAAACGTTTCGCGGCCTGCCGCAGTTGGCATTTGCGAAGCGTTCAATTGTCATGCTAAGATAAAGAATTTACGGAAATGAAACCCTGAATGATATCATCGATTTCCGACACGGCCAGTGTTACCGGTATTCTTTTGTTATCAAAATGTTATTGGAAGAAACTTCTTTACACGAACCTTTTTGCCGCTTTGCATTCCTGGTGTCCAGTTGGGCATTAAGCCAACCATTCGTATGGCTTCATTGTCACATTCAGGATTTAAGGATTTTTCTATTTGAATATTTGTCAACTCGCCATTAGTTTCAACAATAAAAGATACCATCACGCGACCTGATTCAACCAAAGATTTTGGTCGTTGTATGGTCTTATTTATAAATTCTTTCATTGCCGTTTCTCCTGATGGGTAAGCTGGACTTATCTCCGAAAAAAATAAAACCTCATCAGTCTCGATCGAATGGCTACGTTTTTGCTTCTTTACAAGGATGTCCTTTAAATAGATCGAATCTTTTGCACTTGGAGCCTTCAGAATGTCCTTCTCTTTGGTAGTCAACTTGTCAAATTTGTCTTTTCTAATAAAATACTGTTTCTGATCTAAATTGTCGTCTTTCCATTTTTTATTGGATCTCCATACAATCACCATTTCTGAATTGCTGATTTTTACGATATCGAAAACCGTCAAGTTGTCTCCATTAACTAAGGCAAGTAGGGTGTCACCCATAATTAAGTATTTAACTTTAGATTTTGGCTCTGGAATCTGTGTGTTATGGAAGGTGGCTGTATTGTCTTTGAAGAAACTTAACTCAATACTTGGTTCCAGAAGCGTTCCTCCGGCATTGTAAACATAATCAATTCTCTGTTCTCTTCTAATTTCCACCCAATCTCCAAGAATGTTTTGCGAGAGTTTCTGTCCATGGGAAATTACAGAAAGGAAAATATAAATTATGGAAAGAATGCTTTTCATGCGTTGACTTTAAGGTTGAGCTAACGTTCCCGGGCAATGCATTGCTGCTCACCGCCAGAAACACATTTTATATCCCGAAGATAAACATAAAATTGAAACCGAAAGGATGATTCTAGTTGTGCTTTGCAATAATCAGACTCACATAGGTTTCGTATGCGCAACCCTTTTGGCACCTCACAAAACCAATTCCAATATCGGTTAACGAAGCATTCCAGTCGTCAAGCCCCAGTAAATGTTTTCGGTGCCCCAAAGAAGGAACACCCTCATCGATTATTAACAACCGTATCACTCTTTCTCCATCAGCTGCATTCACAGCAATGGATTCAAAATAATTGAGGCTTTTATCTTTTAACCAGTTTTGAGGGAGCTTGTATCCACTTTGGTTAATATAATAATTCATCCCATACCCCGATGGATTCACATGGTCGAAATAGTTTCTGTTGGCCATGTCCAACGCTTTTGTTTCAGCAACACGGGCCAGTGTATCGTTCCAGGTGAGTTTGCCTTTTGCAATAAAGTTTTTCAAAAACGAAAACTCACTTTGGTATTTCTCCGGATGGGTTCTGATATCATTCAACAGTTGAAACGCTTTTAAAGCCTCCGGTTTATCAAGTTTAACATCCTTTATAATGCTGGATGAGGTGGTTACTAGAAACAACAGGATAAGGGCTAATGTGTTTTTCATTATGGTGTTTTTTAGCACAGCTAACGTGTTGTGTGTTGCACTTGATGTAACGATAAACTAACGTAGCAGCAGGTATTTTGTCTTGGTAATGTTGGTGGAATTTTCGTAAAAGTCGAGGCGGCAGGTACTGGAGTCTCCTCCTGAATCAAAATGAATTTGCAGGTCAATTTTTCCTGTTTGGGTAGCCGTAAACTTTTGGGTTCCATCCTGCCAGCGGGTAGCTAACCAGCCAACGGGGAATGCAGCATATTCCCATTTAACTGTAAATCTGTTTAAGGAATCGGGAGCTGATAAGTCGGTGAGCCTGATGGATAAGTTCGCATCCTTCCCAAGATTCGCTGCGAACCCGAATGTTTGTGGACCAGTGATGATGGCCGAATCTTCCAGTGTTAAAACACTTTTGTTATAATAAATGGAATCAGGATAACCGATGCCCGTTTCTGCCGCAGGTGGCGTAGAGTCCTTTTTACACGAGGAGGCAATGAACATTGAAATAACAATAGTGGCTAATAGTGTATGGTTCATAAGGGCGATTTTTTTTGTTATGTTTAATGTATGGGCTTGGCGAAGGTGGCAATTTTTACCATAAATGTTGATGCGCAGTAACCAAAAATGTTTCCACGGAGCGCTAACCCACCACTTTTGCCAAAACGTGTTATATGCAGTTTTCTTTCTGTCACCCTATTTTTCACATTCTTGTTTCAATAAGTCAAGCCAGTTTTGCATTCCTTTTTCCAAGTTCTTATTGAATGATTTTTTAAAAAGTTTTGCAAAAACACCTTCCATACTTTCGTCAACTGAGACTTGTGTTTGTCCATTTGTTTCAGTTAATATCCAGTTGTGTATTGCAAACATACCAAAAGTTTTTCCTGTCCAACCAAAGTTTTTAAAAGGTTCTACCGTGTGAAGAGTTGAATGAATTTTGGCACCACCTGTTTTCCAATCAAATGTTGTTCCTGGTGTTAAGGCACCATTCAATTTTGGGTTGCTAATATCGGTTTGCCAATTTGCCCAATTGTTAATATTGGTCATAACGGCCCATACTTTTTCATTACTTGCATTGATGGTGATTGTTTTGCTGCATTTTACAGGAGCGTTGTTGTTGATGCTTTTCATTTTTGAATTGTTTTGTGCAAATGAACCTGTAGAAATTGTCAAGGTAATTGCAGTTAGTAAAATTGATTTTGTGAACATTGTTGTTTGATTTAATGAACGATACAAAGGTTTGCACAAAATCAAGGCATGCTCTTGACAAATATCAAGAAGTTTCACCGGCTGCTTTTTTTCTGAGTCTGCTAAGTGTTTCAGGTGTCATACCAAGCATGGATGCCAAGTATTGCAAAGGCACTTGATTAAACAATTCTTTATTGAAATGGAAAAGTTGATTATATCGTTCTTCTGCAGTCATTGACAGGTGTTGTAAAATCCTTTCTTCCAAAACGGTAAAGCACTTTGCGATGAAGAGTTTTTCCAATGCTGTCCACTGAGGAATTACTTGGACAATTTGTTGATAGTCCTTGCCGTCAATAACATACAGTTCGCAGTCTGTCAATGCCTGAATATTCCAACGAGCCGGTTGCTGAAATACAAAACTGGAGAGGTCCACCACAAAATAACCCTTCGTTGAAATCCACTTTGTAACCTCCTTGTCTTCAATGAAAACAAACTCTCTGATGATTCCCGTCTGAACAAAACCAAGTCTATCTGAATGTCTGCCTGTTTTTAGAAAATAGTCGCCCTTTTTTAACGTTACCCTTTTGAAAAATGAACTTATTTTAGTTAAGTCGTCTTTGTTTACTCCGAAGTAAGTGTGTATGTATTTTTCGAGTTCTGTCATTGCTTATGGGTCTTCTTAAAATGGAATATAACGGTTTGCAGATTTGCAATGGGCGGGCTTTTCAACACAAATGTTGATGCGGAGCACGAAACCCCGCCTATTGCAAATGTGCTGTTATAGCCAGTTTTTGTTCTGTCAAAAAGGTTGTCCCACATTTTTCTTGAATATTAAACAGAATGCTTCGTCAGCTTGTCCATATAGCTTTTCGTAGCCGTCCAAGTTATTGATGTAATCATTCAGTTGTTTATTTGTCAATGTTGTTGTCAACTGCATGTCTGCAATTTTAAACGGGAATTGACTGTTGTTTGGATTAGGTGTATGCAAAAATAATGCGTCACTATAACTGTCAAAGTCGAGTAAAATGGAATAGAGTTGAAAGTCAACTTTCAATTGTTTTGTCTTGTCCACGAGTAAGTCAAAGTGCCTAAACAACTTGTCTAAGTGTGGTTTTCGTCTTTTAAAACTGTGGTTACCGTAGCCTTTCCTGTCAAAGTGCAGATGCCAATTGTCAAACCATGTTTCGGGATTGTCAAAATCAAGCCAAGTTGCTTTGTCAAGGTCGTTTTTAGTCGCAAGGTTTTTATAATACCGTTTAAGTCCTCTATGTTTTCTTACTCCGTTCATGTCGGTTGTGCTGTCGTCCTAAAATTGGCTATAACTTGCATATATACGCTACTTTATATCGCCTATACACCCAATTCGGTATGTTATACCCTATAATAGTTCGTATGACTCAAACATAAAACATATCCCTAAAAAATCAAGTGTGGTTTTTTGCACCCGTTATCAATTCAAGGATGGCATGGATGATCTGTTCCGGTTGTTCTTCTTGCGGGAAATGCCCGCTTGTTTCCAGCTTAAGTGTTTTTGAATGGGGGAAACCCTTCTGAAATTTTTCAAGGTAATGCGGTTTGATAACGGGGTCTTTCATGCCCCAAACAAACAAGGTTGGTTTGTTGGCGATGGTTTGCCTTTTGTGCCACAGTTTTTCAAACCACTCCTGGTCGTTAAGCAACGATTGTGCAAATGCCAAGGCCCCGTTTCGTTGGGTTTTGTTTGCAAAGGGTTTGGTGTATTGTTTTAATAAGTGCTTAGGCATCTTGTGGTCGCCAAACGATTTGGGTAAGACAAATCGGGGCGAAAAATTGAGATACCGATACAGAAATGGCAATAAGGGATTGGATAGTATTTTTTTGAGTTTGCAATAGTCCGCGTCATCTTCACTGCTCCAAAGCCACGAATTGAGGATGATGAGGTTCTTTATTTTTTCAGGGTATTGACTAGCCACATTCAATCCGATGGGCCCACCAAAATCGTGAACCACCATTGTAATGTTGTCCAGTTGTTTTTCAAGCACAAATTGTTCGAGTGTTTTGCTGTGATGTTGTGTTGAGTAGTCATAGTGTTCCGGTTTATCCGAAAGTCCAAACCCGATATGGTCAATGGCAATACACCTGTAATGTGCCTTGAGTTTTTGGATGATGTGTCGGAAGTCAAAACTCCAGGAAGGAGTGCCGTGAACGAACAGTACTGTTTCGCCTTTTCCTTCGTCTATATAATGTAGTTTTTGTCCGTTGATCTCAAAATAGTTAGGTGTAAACGGATACGCTGAGGTGTCGAGCCAATGATTTGCCATAATTCCCATGATTGATGTTGGTAACGGTGGCAAAGTTCGGTATCAACCGGAATACAAATATTGGTTTATACCAATATCAGAATTTAACCCGATTAAACAGTTTGCTGAAATTGGTTGGGTTAATGCCTAAATAGGAAGCAATGTATTTGTGCGGCACCAGTTGAAGCAATGGATAACTCCGTTGGCAAAATGTTTTGTATCGTTCTTCAATGGTTAAACTGTGCAGTTCAATATGCCGGTTAATCATACCTGCCAAAATCGCTTCCGTCATTCGCCTGAAAAGCCGTTCAATTGGTTGCGAGGTGTCAAACAACCTTTGCAGTTCTTCAAAGCTGATGTATTCCAATTCGCTATCCGTAACGCAGGTTAAAAAGTATTTGGATGGCTTTTGAAACGAAAAGGATTCCGGAATGGCACACAAGTTGGGCGGATAGGTAAAAGCAATCACGTGTGTTTTATCGCCTTCGTCAAAGTACGACATTTGAACACCGCTTTTCACAAAGTAAAGTTCTTTTTGCGTTTGTCCGGGAACGGTGATAAAGTCGCCTTTTTTAAAGCTTTTTGTTTTCAGGTTTTGGGTCAGCAGGTCATAGTCGGCCAAACCGATATCGTGAAAAAGTTTTAAGTATTCCAGTCTTTCCATTCGTTATAGTCCTAAAATCAACACTCATGTTAACGCATATTGGCCATCGTTATTTCGCTGGTTCAATGATGAGTTTTCCGTCTTTGGAATAGGTGTAAGCAGTTTGTTGCCCATTCCAATAAATAACAAGGTTTCTCAAATTTCCGTTGTCCCAATAATACTGTTGAACCTCAATACTTTCCTTTGATTCGTAATGGAATTGTTTTGTTATCCTGCCGTTTTTATAATGGTCTTCGTGGATAAGGGCAGAGTCGGAATAAATATAAAGTCTTAAAATATTGTCCTCCCGGTCTCTGATTAAAACAATACCTTTTTTTATTTTGGGTGGTTTGGGAATGAGGCTAAATGTATATAATGACATGGATGGCGTCATCGAAATGCTGTCGATGCTTAATACCTGTCTCAAAGACTTCATTTCAATATAATTGTCATTGAGTTTAAATACCTCAATTGAATCTTGTTGATTTTTTGCACTTGTCGGAATGAAAATGTGTGCGGCCTCCTTTACACTTGCTTGATTGGATGTCAAATGATCAGGATCGCCATAACTGTATGCCTGGCGGTAATTATTCCAGCCATTTTGTAAATACTTGTCGTGCACACTAAATTCTCCTGCTCCAATGTCAAGGTCACCGCATTTCGGAATTCTGTAGTCGCCCCAATGGCATTTTGTTGAAACAGTTGTTTTATAACCGGTCCAACTGCCAACAAACTGATTGTTTGAAAAACCGTCAGAATTGAATGAAACAGCATCATATCTGAACTGTCCTTTGTTGTCGATTAGAAATTCGCTTTTTAATACACCTTTTATGAAACCGGCCGAAGGTTGCTTTTTGTCCTCACACAGCATTACGTCACAAGTCGCAAACCCCTGTTTGTAACTTGGCCGCTCACCGCTCTTATAAATCCTTGCTTGTTTAACAGTAATAGTCCCTTGAAAGGAACACACAGTCTCCTTAACTTTTGTTTTGCCGTAAACCAAATACTCGTAGGGATTTGTCGGGTTTTGAATAATGGAAACGAAATGAATAAAGAATCGTTGGTAGTCGTCACC
>CALRRW020000036.1:0-8494 GCA_943370695.1 Comamonas sp. lk
TACAAAATGTTTTTGTAAACGTTCGACCCTATCATCCCAATATTTTGTGCAATCCAGATGAAAGCCAATACTTTTAAGGTCTTACTCACAGAGAAATTTTGTTCGCCTCTAAAGTACCATAGAATGATTGCAATGGCAGCAACAATGGACATAATTAAGCTTCCAATTCCCTGATGAACCAATTCGGAATATGTCATTCCTTCAGGTAAAGAACTTCCTAAAAATAAAAATTGAATATCTAAAATGTTAACGATAAGAATCAATACATTTAGCATTGCAAACATTATGGTTCCCGACTTACGCTCGGTATCTGTATCAATTGTGTTACCCAAAAGTTTAAACACATTTATACTTGTTTGTTTTATTCCATCCTCTTGCAATTTTTCAAAATTGAGAAGTAAACTAATCTGTTTATTATAATAAAATCCGTATACTAAGATGAAACCACCAATTGTAAAGAAAATCCATTTAAACGAAATGAAATCAATCTGAATTTGGTCGGTGAGGTTTTTAAATAATAGACTTGAATTTCGATAAAAAATGAAAAACAACAATGAGACGATAACAGGAATAAGATAAAATAAAACTCCAGTCCTTTTTTGCCCGGATCTGTTCTCTTGGTTTTTCCTGCGATAAATAGAATCAATGATGATATTAATGGGTGCAGAAATAAACGAATATCCAGTATGAATAAGAGCGGTAAAAAGTGAATTATTGGGGTTTAGTACCCTTGAAGCCAAAAGTCCTAACGAACAAATATTTGCACATACCGATAATTCATCACCATACAAAACGATACAGATAGCTGAGACAACAGATCCGGCAAAGGGAAGCCATACCGATTTGTTCTTCCAAAAATGACCTTCTCTTAAAAATAGGGCAACATACAAAAGAAGGTTAAATACAAGAAAGTTAATCCCAGCAAATTGTTCGTAAAAAAGGTAACTGTAACCAAGTACAGCGACTAATAAAATCCAATCGTTCTTTTTCATAATGATATTTTTAGTGTTATTAATTATTGTTAGAAAGTTTTTCGAGTTTTTTGATTAGCCGGTGTGTATTTAATAATGGCATTAAGCCAAACACACCAAAAGAGCAATCAATAAGTTGCCAGTAAACAGGAATTTGCCTTATAAAACCACATATAAATGCTAATGGAAAAACGAGTAAGCAGCTTATCATTCCAAACTCAATGACCCAGATATTTCTTACGGGATTGCGATAGGGACCGATAAATGCAATGGCAATTACAATGTGTGCAAATGCCAGCCAATCTGTGCCATATGCAAGAAACGGGTAGTTTGCATTGCTACTTTTTATTGCCTCATAAACTTGGTTTATAAAACCGGCAATTGGCCATGGAAATTCAGCTGCGAATTGATTTAACAATTTGAGTTCCGTTTCGAGTGGGAAAGCGGTTACTCCACTTAATACAAGTGCAGTTATAAAAATCATTATCCATGCTTTGATTTTTTGAGTGAGGATTGCTGTTTCTGTTTTCATATTTGTAATATTTAAAAGTACTTTGAGTTTCAAAGTAAATATGCAAAAAAATATAATTACCTGTTTTTTAATAATTTTTCTAACGCGTCCAAATGCATATTGAATGCCTTTTTCCCGAGCTTTGTTGCAGAGAAGGTTGTATTCGGTTTCTTACCTACAAATTGCTTTTTCACTTCTATGTATTCAACCTTTTCGAGCGCACTTGCATGGCTTGCTAAATTACCATCGGTGGTATTTAACAACTCTTTGAGGGCATTAAAATCGAGACTATCATTTACCATTAAAGCAGACATAATGCCTAGCCTCATTCGGTTTTCAAAAGCCTTATTTAGTTTACTAATATCTACGTTCATCTTTCGTATTTAAAGTACATGATTATTCCGTAAACAATATGCAATACCCCAAAACCAATAGCCCAAAAAAGCAAACCATATCCGATAAAAACAGCTGCCAATAACCCCAGTGAAATCTCAAAAATACCGAGCACTCTTATTTCCTCGAACGTGTACTTACTAGAATTTACAAGAGCCAAACCATAAAATATAAGCATAGCAGGAGCAACCATTCCAACGGAACGATGGTAAACCATAATTAAACAAAATACTCCCCCACTTACCAAAGGAATCATCATATTCACAAATAAACGCTGTGCTGTTTTGTCCCAAATTTTTAATCCATCTTTTTTCGCTTTGCGAATGCTTAACCAACTACCTGCTATTAATGATAATATAAGCACACATATTGCATCAATGACAAAAAACTGCAGAAATGAAATATTCAACTTTCCTCCTTCGTCAATTGAATACTCGTAATACGGAACATACATATTATGGTATCTTGCCTGGATAAACAGATGAGCTGCAAATGCTCCGCATAAGGCAAATACGCCTACAAAAACTCCAGCAAAACCATTAAGAGACACAAACCGCGATGATTTTTCCATCATGCTTCTTATATCCTTTAGCGCATCTAAATGTTCGTTATTTGAATTCATTTTAAAAGTACTTTGTAATACAAAGTTAATTATCAATTTGATTTCTGCAACATTTTTTTTCGATGGACCACAAAAAAGGCCGTCCATGGGGACAGCCTTTTTTTGAATTGTTAAATACTACTATTTCACACTCGCTCTGATAATATTAAGCGCTCCGCCTGCTTTGAACCACTCTATTTGTTGTTCGTTGTAGGTATGGTTTACTTTAATTTCAGCTGTGGTGCCATCATCATGTTTAATCACCAATGTTAAAGGTGTATTGGGTGCAAATGATGTTAATCCAATGATATCGAATGTGTCGTTTTCCTGAATTTTTTCGTAGTCGCTTTTTTCTACAAATGTTAAGGCCAACATCCCTTGTTTTTTCAAATTGGTTTCGTGGATACGGGCAAATGATTTTACCAATACTGCACGTACACCCAAATGACGGGGCTCCATGGCAGCATGTTCACGTGATGATCCTTCTCCATAATTCTCGTCACCCACTACAATACTTCCAATTCCGTGTGCTTTATAATCGCGTTGTACTTTTGGTACTGAAGCGTAATCAGCGGTTAACTGGTTTTTTACGTTGTCGGTTTTTTCGTTGAAAAAGTTCACGGCTCCAATCAACATATTGTTGGAGATATTATCAAGGTGACCACGGTATTTCAACCATGGACCTGCCATCGAAATATGATCGGTTGTACATTTTCCTTTTGCTTTGATCAGCAATTTCAGTCCTTTTAAATCTGTACCTTCCCAGGCAGCAAACGGATCCAACAATTGCAATCTATCTGAAGTTGGTGATACTGCAACCTGCACACCTGTGCCATCCACTGCAGGGGCAATAAATCCGGCATCTTCAACAGCAAACCCTCTGGTAGGTAATTCGTCTCCGAATGGTGCGTCTAACATTACAGCTTCTCCTTTATTGTTAATCAAAGTATCTGTAATGGGATTAAATGAAAGATCGCCTGCAATCGCAATGGCAGCAACCATTTCGGGTGAAGCAACAAACGCAAACGTGTTTGGATTACCATCGGCACGTTTTGCAAAGTTCCTGTTAAATGAGTGAACGATGGTATTTTTTTCAGCTTTGTCTGCTCCTACTCTATCCCACATTCCGATACATGGACCGCAGGCATTTGTAAAAATGGTTGCGTTTAAATCGGTGAACGATTTGATTAAGCCATCTCTATCGGCTGTGTAGCGCACTTGCTCAGAACCGGGGTTGATTCCAAAAGCAGATTTGGTTACGAGGCCTTTGGCAATTGCTTGTTTTGCAATTGATGAGGCACGGCTCAAATCTTCGTATGAAGAGTTGGTGCATGAACCAATTAATCCCCATTCAACTTTTAAAGGCCAGTTATTTTTGGCGGCTTCCTCTTTCATTTTAGAAACAGGAGTTGCCAAATCGGGCGTAAACGGACCGTTCAAATAAGGTTCCATTTCGCTTAGGTTAATTTCAATTATTTGATCGAAGTAGTCTGCAGGGTTTGCATATACTTCAGGGTCGCCTGTTAAATGGTGTTTGATTGCATTGGCAGCATCAGCTACATCGGCACGACCTGTAGAACGTAAATAACGTTCCATGCTTTCATCGTATCCAAAGGTTGATGTGGTTGCTCCAATTTCAGCACCCATGTTACAAATGGTTCCTTTACCGGTGCAGCTCATTGAGGTGGCTCCATCACCAAAATACTCAACAATTGCACCTGTACCACCTTTTACGGTAAGGATACCGGCAACTTTCAAAATCACATCTTTAGGAGAAACCCAACCGTTTAATTTACCGGTAAGTTTTACACCAATGAGTTTCGGGAATTTTAGTTCCCAAGGTAAACCGGCCATTACATCACACGCATCAGCTCCACCCACACCAATGGCCAACATTCCCAATCCACCGGCATTTACGGTGTGTGAATCGGTTCCAATCATCATTCCTCCGGGGAAGGCATAGTTTTCTAAAACCACCTGGTGAATGATACCTGCACCGGGTTTCCAAAATCCAATTCCGTATTTATTGGAAACAGAAGCAAGAAAATCATATACTTCTTTGCTCTCTGTATTGGCTACTTTTAAATCGTCAGCGGCACCAACCTTAGCTGTAATTAAGTGGTCGCAATGAACGGTAGAGGGAACAGCTACCTTTGGGCGACCGGCTTGCATAAACTGCAACAAGGCCATTTGAGCTGTTGCATCCTGCATTGCCACGCGATCCGGACCAAAATCCACATAATCGGCACCACGCGAATAAGCTTTGCTGGCAAGGCCTTCGGTTAAGTGACTGTATAATATTTTTTCGGTAAGGGTTAAAGGTTTGTTGGTTACCTTTCTGGCTGCATCAATACGGGCTCCCATCTGGGCGTATACAGCTTTAATCATTTCTAAATCAAATGTCATATCTGCAATAAATATTAAAATTCAACATACGAAGCACAAAGACAAAAAACGGGTAATGCCTTACAATTGGCTGTGCATTGCTTAAAAGCGTTGCAATAATACGGAAATATTCTGTGTGAAAAGAATGTAAAATGCCGATTTTAATAGAAACTTGGTATAATTGTATCCATGATGAAACATCTCAATCTACTACTACTGTTTTTATTTGGTTACCAGTATTTTACTCACGCCAATCATATTACAGATAGTTTGCGCCTGCAGCTGAATGGCAATAAAGACACCCTTCAGGTTGCTATATTGGATGAATTATGCTGGCAATACAGTCCGATTTCCACTGATTCGGCCATATACTTTGGGGAAAAAGCCCTGAGCCTCGCCCAAGAAATTAAGCATGTAAAGGGTGAGGCACAAGCATACAGCGAACTTGGGGTTGCTTATTATTATGGGGGAAACTCAAGCAAAGCCATTTCGTATTTCGAGCAATCGCTGAAGCTCAAATTATTACGCAATGATAAATATGAAATTGCCGCGATGTATAATTCCCTTGCTGTTGCGCATATTCAACTTTCAAAATACACCGAGGCGCTTTACTATAATTTACTCTCTCTAAAACTATTCGAAGAAATTAAAAATGAACAAGGTGTCGCAACCGTTTATAACAATATCGGGCTTATCTATTATGATTTGGAGAATGTAAACAAGGCGAGATTTTACTTATTAAAATCGTTGGAAAAACGGATTGCACTCAAGGACCCGGGGGCAATTGGTTCTACTTATACAAACTTAGGAAACGTATATAATCTCGAAAAAAATTACCTAAAAGCCTTAGAGTATTATTTAAAAGCCATTCCTCTTTTGCAAAACTCAGATAACCTTCATTACGTGTCGGGTATATTTAACAATATTGGAAATATTTATGTTTACTTAAAAAAACCAAAACTCGCCATAGAATATCTTGAAAAAAGTATAAAAATAAGGGTTGAGCAACATGACGACAAGGGATTGGCTTTTTCGTATATGAATTTGGCCGATGCCTATCAATTGCTGGGGAATAAAACACTGGAGGGCAAATATTTGGTTAAATCCATTGAAGCAAGTGCAAAACTTGGTGCGCTGAGAGAAACGGCCGTTGCTAACCAAAGATATGCAAAGACTTTGGAGCAAAATGGCGACTATCAAAAAGCAATCCTGCATTTATATAAATACATTGAAATTCACGACAGCATTTACAGCACAGATGTAGCAACAGCAACTGCTGATATGCAAACCAAATACGAAACAGAAAAAAAGGAAGCTGAGAATAAATTACTCACTCAGCAAAATGAAATCAATGAACTATCCCTACAAACCAAACAAACACAAATTGCACTATTAATTGGTTCGCTTATTTTGGTAATTGTTATTGCGTGGTTTGCCTATACAAAATATAAACACAAAAAGGAAAAAGAGCTGAGTGCAACCTTAATCAAAGAAGAGCAACGCAGAACAGCCGCCATCATCTCAACTCAGGAAGAAGAGCGCAAACGGATTTCGGCTGAATTGCATGATGGCATCGGGCAAATGTTATCGGTTGTTAAAATGAACATGTCGAGCATTGAAGAAGAACTGCCGTTGCAAAAAGTAAAACAAACCATTCAGTTACTGGACGAATCATGCACCGAACTGAGGAATATTTCACACCATTTAATGCCTGCCACACTCATCCAAAACGGGCTTGTGCTGGCGGTGAAGGAATTTGTTTCCAAAATTAATGCTTCGGGTAAATTACATGTTTCGTATTACCACGATACATTTGAACGAACCAATGCCAGTATTGAAATCAATCTTTACCGCATCTTGCAGGAACTCACCAATAATATTATCAAATACGCAAATGCGAGCGAAGTAAACCTTACGATTAACCATGAGCATAACCAACTCAAAATAATGGTCAGTGATAATGGAATCGGAATGGATCCCAAAGCTGTTCAAAACAGCAAGGGCAATGGCTGGAGTAATATCTACTCTCGCCTTAATATGATGCAGGCACAGTTGGAAATTGATTCTTCTCCGGGAAATGGCACGACTATCTTTATTGATGTTCCATTGTTGTTAAAAGAAGAGGTATCATTGATTGAGTCGATAGTTCATAGTTCATAGTCGATGTTTCATAGTCGATCGAATGTAGACCATTGAAAACCAACAAAACGAAACAGAAAAGCAGCATGAATTTAACCTATAAAGCACGCTATTACAACGGACAATCATCTAAACCATTTGTGGCGGACGTGAGTGTGCACGAACGAGGAATTGACATTGTTTATGTAACGGAGAATGGCAATCAACAATTGGTTAAATGGGCCAAAGAGGATGTGAACGAACTCGAATTGTCGTCAGCAATTGTGGTGTTGCGGTATGGCAATAGTTTCCCCTATCAGCAACTGGAAATAACGGACAGCAATTTTATAGGGGAATACAAATCGTTGTTTAAAGTGGGCAATATTAGCCGCTGGATGCATTTTAGCACAGGGAGTATTCTGGGAATGCTGGTTGCGGGATTCTTGCTTATGGTTGTATTGGGATACTTTTTCCTGTTACCATTTGTGGCCGATACAGTGGCCAATCAATTCCCCATTGAATATGAAATTTCGATGGGGGAAGATTTGTACAAAAAAGTACTGGCTGAGTCGAAAATTGATACTGCCAAAACAGAAGCGATTAACGCGTTTTACCGGAACCTGCATATAGAAAGCAACTACCCCATCAAGATTCTGGTTATAAAAGACAGTGTAGTAAATGCCTTTGCACTGCCGGGGGGTGGCATTGTGGTGTATGATGCCATTCTTCAAAACATGCAAACACCTGAAGAGCTTGCTGCATTGTTATCGCACGAGTATTCACATGTGGCGTTAAAACATGCTACGCGCAATGTGTTTAGAAGTGTGGCGGGTTACCTCTTTATTTCCATTGTGTTCAGCGACATTAACGGAATTGCTTCGCTGGTAGTGAACAATGCTCATCAATTGCGCAATTTAAGTTACAGCAGGGAATTGGAACATGAGGCTGATGCAAACGGATTACTCATTTTGCAACAGAACAAATTGAATACACAGGGGATGATTGATTTGTTTACCCAGCTTAAAAAGGAACAACAGCTTGAGGTAAATGAATGGATAAGCACTCACCCTGATTTGGATAACCGAATTGATTATGTAAAAGAGTTTACCAGAGAAAATAAATACGAAGCGTTACCCAATGACAGTTTGTTGTTTTATTTTGACCAGCTAAAAGGAACGGGCAAATGGTAGACGAAACCTTGCTTCCGGCTGTTGCGCAATCCCTTCAAAAGTATGTAGCGATTGAAGAAACATTGCCTTACGATCAATTAAAAGAGCAACTTACTGAACGGCTTATTTACATGATGCACCACGAAATGGAAAAGCTCATGGGCATTTTGTACCGGATAGATGTGCGGGAAAAAGATGTGAAAGCTGCATTTGCGCAACATAATCCCAAACTGATTGCGCCACTTTTAGCAATGGCCATTATTGAACGGGAACTTGAGAAAGCAAAATCGCGAAGGGATTCGAGGAAGAGTTGATGGATTATTGTGCGCATCCTCCTCCATCCATT
>CALRRW020000037.1:0-8463 GCA_943370695.1 Comamonas sp. lk
CAACGGTCGCTTTTTAACCCAACAAATTACCGGAGTTCAGCAGTTTGCGTTCGAAATATGCCGGTATTTGCAACATAGCACCTTTGAGTTTGTGGTTGTTGTTCCGCGGGATACAAGTATTCCCCAAGCCTTATCACACCTTGCGTTTAAAGAGGTGGGGCAAAACAAAGGATATATCTGGGAGCAAATAGAGTTGCCTAATTTTTTAAAAAAACACGGTTCTCCGTTATTGTTAAATTTTTGCAATGCGGCTCCTTTGTTATACAAAAACCAATGGGTTACCATTCATGATTTGGCGTTTATGCATCATCCGGAGTGGTTCTCTAAAAGTTTTGCAAGGGTATACCGCTTTTTAATACCACGTATTGTTAAACGCAGTCAGAAAGTGTTTACAGTAAGCAAAACCATCCGGCAGCAATTGTCTAAAACATTCGGATTGAATAAGGAAGATATCGGTTTGTTGTACAATGGTATCCCACAAGCATTGCTTCAATACGCAAAACCCGAATTGCCAAAGCGAAATATTATCCTGACGGTTTCGTCCATTAACCCACGCAAAAACCTGAACACTCTGATAGATGCTTTTTTGCAGAGCGACTTACCTGGTTATGAACTTGTTATTGTAGGTGCCCAAAGCGATGTATTTGCAGAAAAGACCCTGCAACACCATAACCGGATTTCCTTTACAGGATATATTCCCAATGATGAAATGTACAGGCTATACCACGAAGCAAAATTGTTTGTTTCGCTCTCACTCGATGAGGGTTTTGGTATTCCGGTATTGGAGGCGTTGTATTGCGGCTGTCCTGTATTATTATCCAATATTGCTGTTTACAAAGAATGTTTTGGAGAGGTTGCTGCTTTTACATCAGCTACAAATGCAGAACAGGCAGCAGAGGATTTACAAGCAGCTGTTACCCATCCGCCTATCGCTACAAGCATTGGCAAACTGATGGAACAATATCATTACGAAGCCTCTGCACGGTCGTTGATAAAAATGCTTAGAGAAACAACTGAAAAAATGTAGGTTTGGAGTGCATGAAAGTAGCCTTAATACATGATTGGTATAGCGTAAGTGCCGGAGGCGAGAAGGTGATGCGCGCTATTCTCAACAGTTTTAAGGATAAAAGTTACCACAAAGACAGCCCTCTTACCAGCGACTGGCAAAAAATTGAGGTTGATAAAATAGAAGTATTCAGCCTCATTGATTTTTTGAATTTAACAGACCGGCAATATTTGCTGAACGGACGAAAAGTAAACACAAGTTTTATTCAACATTTTCCATTTGCCAAAACATTTTACCGTAACTACCTTCCTTTTTTTAAGTCGGCTATCAATTCTTTTGATTTGTCGGGGTTTGACTTAATCGTTAGTTCATCGGCTGCAGTTTCGAAGAATGTAAAAAAACGACCGGGTCAGATTCATATTTGTTATTGCCACACTCCGATACGCTACGCATGGGATATGCAGGATGAATATTTAAAACACCTTAACCCATTGTTGCGGCCGTTTAAATTTGTTATCAAACAAGTATTGGCCTCGTTGCGCAAATGGGATTTGGAAAAAACACCCAACGTGGATTATTTTTTGGCAAATTCGCATTTTGTGGCTGAACGTATCAAACGAATTTACGGACGCAATTCAGTTGTGGTTTATCCCCCGGTTGATACTACATCCTTCGCGTTAAACAATCAGCCACGTAAGGATTTTTATGTAACTGCTGGAAGATTGGTTCCTTACAAAAATGTGGATGTAATAGCAGAGGCATTTAAAAATATGCCAGATAAAAAATTGTACATTATTGGTGATGGCCCCGAGCGTCAAAAAGTAGCAAAGTATGCTGGGGATAATGTGGTGATGCTGGGTTATCAGCCTAAGGACAGGATGGTTAAATACATTCAGGAAGCCAAGGCTTTTATTCTGGCTGCGGAAGAAGATTTTGGAATCACCACAGTGGAAGCTCAAAGTTGCGGAACGCCTATAATTGCTTACGAAAAGGGTGGTTATCTGGAAACAGTTGTTTCCGGCAAAACAGGATTGTTTTTTAACCAGCAAAGTGCCACCCAGATAGCCGAAACCATTCGTGCATTTGAACAACAGGAAGCAAATTTTGTTCCCGATGCAATACGTGCCAATGCCTTAAAATTTTCCGAAAAAACATTTAACCAGCAGTTTGTAGCACAAGTAAAACAAGTATTGTATGGAAATCAACCTCATCAGGCAAGTCAATCGTAACGCCTTTTTCGCACTTTGTTTGTTTCCAATTTTACCGTTGCATTGGATTTCTATAGTTTCCATCGTGTTGTTGGCGAGTGGGATAACCGTTGTTTTTGCAAGCAAAGCAGACCTGTTCGACTGGCGGTTTTTTTTCCTGATGGCATCGCTTGTCATCCTTTTTATTCCGTTTATTCCGTTTACCGATAATGTGAATCATGCCTTGCGCAGCATGTCGGTGAAGTTGGTATTGCTGGTGCTGGGATTGCACTTCGGATTTAACACACTAAAGCCCACAGCATCGCAAATTGAAAAGGGTTTTGGGTTGTTTTCTCTTGCAGCTATAGCCATTGTTTTTTGGGGTTGGATTCAGTTATATTTATTGGGTTATGTTCATCCGGTTGGATATGCGGGAACAGACTTTACGTTTGCCTATCGCATTGCCCTGGAAAGGTATACGGGTTTGCACCCAACTTACTATTGTGCCATTGTTTATTTTGCATCGTTTATTCAATTATATGCATTGCTGGAGCAGCCTTTTTTGCATTCATGGAAAACATGGATTCGCGTTGCGGTTGTTTTGTTAGGCGCTTTTGCGGGGTTAATGGCCGCCTCGCGGGCAACCATGATTGCTTACTTGTTGATTGTGCTGATTGCAATTGTGTTGCAGGTAAGGCATCATTCAAAGCGTTGGTTATACCTTGGGCTTACAATGTTATTGGGAGCAAGTTTATTGTTGCTTCCTCCTATCCAAAATCGTTTGCGTGAGATGAATGCACAAAACATGAGTGCTCCTTCGGGTAAAAATGATAATGGCACCAATGTGCGGGCGGGCATTGTTGATTGTTCCGTTTCGCTAGTGAAGCAAAACTGGTTGTGGGGTGTGGGAGCGGGTGATGTGCAGGTTTCGCTGAATGCATGTCTGAATCAATTCGATACTCAGGTATATGCCGTTCATAATTACAACACACATAATGAGTATATAAACTACTGGCTCTCGTTTGGTATTATTGGTTTGCTGGTTTTTGTAGCTGTATTGGGTTTTAGTTTTTATACGGCAATTGTTTCGGGCCAATATTTACACATCTATTTTTTAGTTTTTATGAGCATTTGTTTCCTCACAGAGAACTATTTAGACAGGCAGGCAGGCGTTACTTTTTTTGCATTGATGCAAACGTTATTTATGGCCAAACAACAATCAGAACAGGAAATTGGTTAGTATTGTACCATGTTTTCTATACAAGAAATTTCTACCATTGCGCTTACCCTTTTTGCGGTAATCGATATTTTGGGAGCCTTGCCCATTATTATTAATATCAAACAAAAATCTTCGCACCTGGATGCGGGATGGGCAACCCTTGCGGCAGGTTGTTTGATGATTCTGTTTTTGTTTTTGGGCGAAAAATTACTGGGGTTGTTTGGTATTGATGTAGCGTCATTTGCTGTGGCAGGTTCCATTGTTATTTTTATCATTGCCCTCGAAATGATTTTAGGGATTGATATTTTTCGTGCAGATCCCAATGATAAAGCGGGTAGTATTGTGCCTATTGCCTTTCCAATTATTGCCGGTTCGGGAACGCTTACTACACTCATTTCGCTGAAGGCAGTGTATAGCTATGAAAATATTTTGGCGGGGGTGCTTGTTAACCTGGTGGTGGTGTACATCGCGCTTAAGTCAACGGATAGAATTGAAAAATTATTAGGCAAAGCAGGTCTTTCCCTACTGCGCAAGTTTTTTGGAATTGTGTTATTGGCTATCGCGGTTAAACTATTTAAAACCAATATTCTGCTTTCGTAAGTTTTGAAAATCAATAAAAAGTATACGGGTGTTGCCTTTTTGGCCTGCATGCATGCAGCGTTGCTTTTTTCCATCGTTGTGTTCGGTGCGGATACCGTTAAATACCTTCCATTGACTTTGCTGTTGAGTTGTTTTGTGGTTGGCTTTTTTCATACCCAACCCGATACGCGTTTTGCTGTTTACATTGCAGTTGTCTTTTTCAGCAGTTTTGTGTTACAAGCTATTGGAGTCAATACGGGCGCTATTTTCGGGAAGTTTTTGTATGGAAATAATTTAGGGGTAACCATTTTTGAAACCCCTCTTATTGTTGGGATTTTGTGGCTGCTGCTGAGTTATACCTCGGCAATGTTTGTGTCACAAATTGTGGCAGCATTCGCTGTGCTCAACACTGTATTTGCGAAAGTGTTTTTAGCGGCATTGTTAATGGTAAGTATTAATTTGCTGATGGAACAATCGGCCGCAGCATGTGATTGGTGGTACTGGAAATACCAAGCAACCCCTGTACAAAACTATACTGCCTGGTTTGCTTTTTCGGTTGCGTTTAATTTCCTGTTTTACAAATTGGAAGTGAACACAGACAATAAGATTGCATCAGGCTTTTTTGTGATTATCTGGCTATTCTTTTTTGGACTTGCCATTGCTCCTCTTTTTTGAAGGAACGCTTTATCATAAATACTTTTGTCGTTTGTAGCAAAAGCGTATTTTAGTTTGCACATTTACACTCGCATTTGTGTTTTTTTAACCACTCATTTTTGTTGCCATGGAACATAATCATATATGGAGTTTTTCAACCGTTGGAGGTGTTAAGCGCGTAAACCTTGAGTCGGGAGAGGACTTAAAGAATCTTGAATTTTTGGATCAAAAACTTTGGACGGCATTGAGCTGTCCGGTAAATGATTTGGAAATTGATCCCCAAACGCTTGCACTTATTGATAAAGATGGTGATGGCAAGGTACGTGTCCCCGAAATTTTGGCGGCCGTTAAGTGGGCCATTGCTGTTTTGAAAAATGCTGACGACCTGTTAAAACAGGAACCTGTTTTTTCGCTTTCATCCATTAACGAAGAAACAGAAGAAGGGAAAATACTGTTAGCATCGGCCAGGATTATTTTAAAAAATTTGGGAAAGGAAGATGCGAGTACATTAACGGTAGAAGAGACCTCAGATACCGAAAAAATATTTGCCACTTCACGGTTTAATGGAGATGGTATTATAACCGAAGATTCCATTATCGTTCCGGAACAACTGGAATTGCTCAACGAAATCATTACCTGTGTGGGTTCGCTTCCTGATAGAAGTGGTAAACAAGGAATCTCTATTGAATTGTTAAATCAGTTTTTAGAAGCGTGTTCATTATACGCAGCATGGTATGCCAAAAGCAATGATGCTATTTTGGTTTTTGCCGAAAAAACAGAAGAGGCACACCTCAGTTATTTGGCCGTTAAAGCTAAAATTGATGATTATTTTATACGGTGCAAACTAGCGGCTTTTGATGCACAATCAACAGATGCATTAAACTTATCTGTGGCACGCGTGGAGGCCATTAGCCCAAAGGATTTATCAGCTTCTCTTAGTGAAATTGCCGAATACCCGCTTGCCAAAATTGACGCAGGAAAACCGTTACCGCTTTCGGCCGGATTAAATCCTGCCTGGGAAACGGCAATGGGCACATTTAAAACGCTTATCGCAGATGTGAAATTTGCAGGTAAACAATCCATTACCGAAGCGGAATGGAATTCATTGTCGGCAATATTTTCGGCATATACCCAATGGAAATCGGAAAAAGAAGGAGCCGAAGTAGAGCAGTTGGGTCCGGGCCGAATCAAGGAAATTTTAGCATCACATTATAAGGACGAACTGGTTATGCTGATTGCTCAGGACAATTCGTTGGAACACGAAGCCAATAGCATCATGATGGTGGACCAGCTGGTACGTTATCACCGCGATTTGTTCACGCTGCTCAAGAACTTTGTGACTTTTTACGATTTTTATTCTCCGGGTTACAAAGCAATTTTTCAGGCGGGAACATTATACATTGATCAACGCAGTTGCGATTTGTGTATCAGGGTAAACAATATGCAAAAGCACAGCACAATGGTTTCGTTTAGCGGAATGTTTTTGCTGTATTGCGAATGCACTTCGCGCACTACCGGCCAAACCATGACGATTGTGGCGGCACTCACCAATGGCGATATTGATAACCTTGTGGTAGGACGCAACGCATTATTTTACGATCGAAACGGAATGGATTGGGATGCTACCGTTATCAAAATAGTAGATAATCCCATCAGTATACGTCAGGCATTTTTCTCGCCTTATCGTAAGGTTTCGCGGTTTATTGAAACACAGGTAAACAAAGTAGCAGCAGAAAAGGACAATAAATTGACTGCCGATGCCAACAAATCGGTTGAAGAAGCACATACCAAAATTGATGTAGCTGCAGGGCCACCCAAAGCTCCAGCTCCACCATTTGATATTGGAAAGTTTGTGGGAATTTTTGCCGCCATCAGTTTAGCTTTAGGAGCAATCGGAACGGTGATTGCATCTGTAGTAACAGGCTTTTTGGGACTTACCTGGTGGAAAATGCCTTTTGCTTTATTAGGTGTTGTGATGCTCATTTCCGGACCGGCAATGTTGATGGCTTACCTCAAATTGCGCAAACGTAACCTTGCGCCAATTTTGGATGCAAACGGTTGGGCCATTAACGCGAGTGCTGTTGTGAATATTCGTTTTGGTAATTTGCTTACACAATTAGCTGAATTGCCAAAAGGAGCAAAACTGAACCTGAACGATCCCTTCACCAAAAAGAAACGCCCAATGTTACCGATATTCATTGGTATGTGTTTGTTGATTCTTGGAGTATTGTACTTGTTGTGGAGATATGGATTTATTCATATTAATATTTAATAGATTAAGAGACAATGAACACGAATGCATTACCTGATGAGGAATGCAGGAGCATTTCAATTAACGGTACTATCATAAATTTTAGCAAACATGAAAAATCCAATACACCCTTGCCTTTGGTTTGATGGAAATGCCAAAGAAGCAGCTACATTTTATTGTACTGTTTTTAAAGACTCGAAAATAATATCGGAGAATCCTATGGTTGTGATGTTTGAGTTGAACGGTTCACTTTTTATGGGGTTAAATGGTGGTCCGCACTTTACGTTTAATGAATCCGTTTCGTTTGTGATTTCATGCGAAACACAAGAAGAGATTGATCATTATTGGGCAAGCCTCACTAAAGGCGGGCAGGAAAGTCAGTGTGGCTGGCTGAAGGATCAATTTGGGGTATCGTGGCAGGTGGTACCCTCTATTTTGGGTAAACTGATGTCGGATCCTGAACGTGCACCTCGGGTTGTCAATGCGTTTATGAGCATGAAAAAATTTGACATTGCAGCATTGGAAAATGCTTAACATATCATTCATATGTCTACCGAACATCATTATAAACTAACGGCTCAATGGCATGGCAACAAAGGAACCGGCACGAGCGGACTCAAAGCATACGACAGAAGCCATACTGTTTCCATTGACGGCAAGCCGGATTTGCTGCTTACAACAGATAATGCTGCTGTGGGCGATAAGACAAAATTAAATCCTGAAGATTTGCTGGTTACGGCCATTTCATCATGCCATATGCTTTCGTATTTGTATGTATGTGCAATGGAGGGAATTATTGTTACAGATTATACAGACCATGCAACAGGTACAATGATAGAAGAAACAGCTGGAGGTGGCCAGTTTAAGGAAGTAACACTTAACCCGATTGTAACGGTGGCCGAAGTTGCTATGATAGCCAAAGCAAATGAACTGCACCACAAGGCACATGAAATATGCTATATAGCCAACTCTGTGAATTTTGAGGTATTGTGTTTTCCGGTTTCAATTGTTCAATCATGATAACGGAAAGCAAGTTACAGGATGCAATTTTGAGATTGCAGAAGGTACTGGATACTGTTCCTGAAAAATTGCATACCATTCCGGAGCAGGATTTTACAACAAAACCGTCTCCGGATAAATGGAGCAAGCAACAAATCATGGGTCATTTAATTGACAGTGCGGCCAATAATCATCATCGATTTATCAGGATGCAGTATGAAGCTGTTCCCAAAATTGTGTATGATCCCAACAACTGGAACACGCTCAATTTTTATGAAAAAGCAGACTCAACAGGTATTATCAATTTGTGGTTTTATTACAACCGGCAATTGTTATGGGTTATCAACCATATTCCACCGGAAAATTTGCAAAAGCAGTGTGATGTGGGAAATAGTGAACCGGCAACACTGGCCTTTTTAATAGTAGATTATGTTCACCATTTGGAGCATCATTTAAAACAAGTATTGAATTGATCATGAAAGCAGAAACAGAAAGACTCATTTTAAGAGAATTGATTGCGGCAGACGATGCAGGGATGTTCGAGTTGGACTCCAATCCCGAAGTGCAC
>CALRRW020000038.1:0-8440 GCA_943370695.1 Comamonas sp. lk
GTAAAAGGCGGAAAATATATTGAAGCACTGGCTACCTTAAAAGCGATAGCATTAGATAAAACACGAACCATCACATATGGGGCTCCAATTGTATCGGATGTGTTTCCGCTCAACGGCACAAGCCGCGAAGAATTGCTGGCATGTGCAGCCGGGGCCGAAATCTTTTCGGAACATCCCTTGGCACAGGCAATAGTCGATGCGAGCAAAAAAGAAGGTTTCGAGCCGCACCAAACAGAAGGCTTTAAAAGTATTATGGGCAAAGGCGCCATTGCAACATGTTTGATTTGTGAAGATGAAACCATTTATGTGGGCAAACTTGAGTTCATCAAAGAATATCAGCCGGTGGACAAAGAAGCCGAAAAAATTGTTGCCCAACTTTCGGCAGAAGGGAAAACAAGTGTGGTGGTGAGTTTTGGCAATGGAGTAGCCGGCATCATCGGACTCATGGATGAAATAAAACCCGACAGTGCCGCAGCGCTAAAAGAACTTGCTGATTTGACAATTGAACCCATCATGTTAACAGGCGATAACGAGAAAGCGGCTCTGTTTGTAGCACAGCAAGTCGGTATCCAAAAAGTGTTTGGCGGTTTGCTTCCCGAAAACAAATCGGAAAAAATAACAGAACTTCTTAAACAATACCATCACGTGGCAATGGTTGGCGATGGTATTAATGATGCTCCCGCTTTGGCTCAAGCAACAGTAGGCATCGCAATGGGAGCAGCAGGAAGTGATACGGCAATTGAAACCGCAAATATTGCGTTGATGAATGATAACCTTTCGCTCATTCCGTTTCTCATCCGTTTGAGCAAAAAAACATTGCTGCGCATTAAGTTCAATACCATTGGTGCAATTGTCGTAAAACTCCTTTTTATCATTTTGGCAGTGGCGGGTTATAGCAACCTCGTATTTGCCATTGCAGCCGATGTGGGCGTAACACTTGTTGTCATCCTCACCAGTCTGCAACTTTTAAACTTTAACACAAACCCTTCTCATTCACAAAAAACAACATGAAAAAATATAGTATCATTTTCACCGCAATACTCACAATAGCTGCTTGTGGCGGCACTACAAAGCCTGAACCCAAAGCAACAAAACCGGAAAGTGAAACCACCGTTGAACTTACCGAAGCACAACTTAAAAACTCCGATATCCAGACCGGAAAAATTACGCAGCGCAATATTTCATCGTTGCTCAAGGTGAATGGAAAAATTGAAGTGCCGCCCCAAAACATGGTTTCGGTAAGTGTACCTTTGGGTGGTTACCTTAAATACACTAAACTTTTAGCAGGCATGCATGTTCGCAAGGGCGAAATTATTGCCACAATAGAAGATCAGCAATACATCCAGTTGCAGCAGGATTACTTAATGGCCAAGGCGCATTTTACATCTATTGAATCGGAATACAACAGGCAAAAGGAACTCAACCAAAGCAAAGCCAGCAGCGACAAGATTTTCCAGCAGGCACAAACAGAATACCTTTCACAAAAAATAACCATCAAAGCATTGGAAGAAAAACTACTCCTGATTGGTGTAAATCCGCAAAGGCTGAGCGGTGATAATATTTCGAGAAGTATTCAAATTCAATCTCCCATTGATGGGTTTGTTTCGGCAGTAAAGCAAAACATCGGCAAATATGTTACACCAACAGATATCTTGTTTGAATTGGTAAACCCCTCGGATATTCATTTGCAGCTCACTGTTTTTGAAAAAGATTTGGATAAAATCGGGATTGGTCAAAAACTGATTGCCTATAACAATACACAACCCGATAAAAAATATGAATGTGAGGTAATCCTTATTGGAAAAGATGTTTCGGCCGAAAGAACCGTGCAGGTACAATGTCATTTTGAACAATATGACAAATCGCTAATACCCGGAATGTATATGAATGCGGAGGTAGAGGTTTCCACGCACAACGCCTTTGTGATTCACAATGATGGATTGGTGCGGTTTGAAGGAAAACAATACGTGTTTACACAAGCCGGTGCAAATAGCTTTGAAATCCAGGAGGTAACAACCCAAAATACAGAAAACGGATTTACCCAAATTACATTTGCCGATAGTACAGATATGCGCAACAAAACGTTTGTGACAAAAGGGGCATATACCCTATTAATGAAAATGAAAAACATGCAGGAGGAATAAACAACATTTAGCCTGTTATAACAAAAAAAGCCCCGAACAGTTATCTGTTCAGGGCTTTTTTTTAAAACCGTGTTTAACATTAATCCTTATACAAAGGAAAATCTGCCATCATCGTATTTACTTTTTTGCGAATATCGCTAATGGTCTGTTCATCTTCCGGGTTCATCAACACAGCATCAATCATTTCCACAATCGTTTCCATATGCGATTCTTTTAATCCACGTGTGGTAATGGCGGCCGTTCCAATCCTGATTCCCGAAGTTACAAATGGTGATTTATCATCAAACGGAACCATGTTTTTATTTAAGGTGATATCTGCTTTTACCAATGCATTTTCGGCTGCTTTGCCGCTGATGTTTTTGTTGCGCAGGTCAATCAGCATTAAATGATTGTCGGTGCCTCCCGATATGATTTTGTATCCGCGATTCACTAATGCTTTGGCCATTGCCTGGGCATTGTCGCGTACTTGTTTCATGTATTGTTTGTACTCGTCACTTAATGCTTCGCCAAATGCAACTGCTTTTGCAGCAATTACATGTTCCAGTGGACCTCCTTGTGTACCCGGGAAAACAGCAGCATCCAATAAGGCGCTCATCATTTTGATTTCGCCCTTAGGTGTTTTATGTCCCCACGGATTTTCAAAATCTTTACCCATCATGATGATTCCGCCACGCGGACCACGTAATGTTTTGTGTGTGGTTGACGTAACAATATGGCAATGCGGCATCGGGTCGTTTAACAAACCTGCAGCAATCATGCCGGCAGGATGCGCAATATCGGCAAGCAACAAAGCACCAACCGAATCGGCAATGGCACGCAGGCGCTTGTAATCCCAATCACGTGAATAAGCTGAGGCTCCGCAGATCATCAGTTTAGGCATTTCGCGTTTGGCTGTGGCTTCTACTTTATCATAATCGATTAAACCGGTGGTTTCTTCCACTCCGTAAAAAGATGGCTTGTATAATTTACCCGAAAAATTGACCGGAGATCCATGTGTTAAATGTCCACCGTGTGAAAGGTCAAAACCCAAAATTTTATCACCCGGGGTTAAACAGGCAAGCATCACTGCTGCGTTGGCTTGTGCTCCACTATGGGGCTGCACATTTGCCCATGCGGCACCAAATAATTGTTTTAACCTGTCGATGGCAAGTTGTTCCACCACATCCACCACTTCACATCCACCATAATATCTTTTGCCCGGAAGCCCCTCAGCATATTTATTGGTGAGCACACTTCCCTGTGCCAGCATCACTTGTTTGGTTACAAAGTTTTCCGAAGCAATCAGCTCCAAACCATGTTCTTGTCTTTTGTACTCTTGTTCAATCAGGTCAAATATTACTGTGTCTTTTTTCATGTATCGTAAACGTTAACTATCGCGCAATTTAGTAATTTCACTTGAATGCGAAAGTGAAAGGTTTAACTTTGACCGAGTAAATTCATAAAATGAAAGCAATCATTCCTGTTGCGGGAATTGGCACACGCCTGCGTCCGCATACACATACACAACCCAAAGCACTTATTCCCATTGCCGGTAAGCCAATCCTCGCGCACATTATTGATGCGCTTATTGAGGCACATGTTACCGAGTTCGTATTTATTATCGGATACATGGGCGATAAGATTGAAAGTTACATCACCTCCAATTACCCCAATGTAAAAACAAGTTTTGTTATCCAAACAACCGGTCGCGGAACCGGGCACGCCATATGGCTGGCAAAAGAAATAATTCAGGATGATGAGTTGCTCATTGTATTGGGAGATACCATTGCCGATGTCAATTTAACCCAACTGTTGCAATCGGAAACAACCACCTTATGTGTTAAAAAAGTTGAAGACCCCAGGCTTTTTGGGGTGGCAGAGTTGCATACCGATGGAAGCATCAAAAAGTTGATTGAAAAACCAACCATTCCAAAATCAAATCTTGCATTGGTGGGAATTTACCGGATTAAAGAAACTGCAAAGCTTTTCGAAGCCATTGAATACAATATTCAGCATAAAATTACCACCCAAAACGAATACCACTTAACGGATGCCTTAATGCGCATGATTGATCAGGGTGTGGTCATGAAAACAGTGGATGTTGACAATTGGTTTGACTGCGGTAAAAAGGAAATTTTACTGGATACAAACGCAACGTTGCTTAAGCGCTTAAATTACGATACCACTAAATACACATTCGAAAACACCATCATTATTCCACCTGTTTTTATTGGTAAAAACTGTTCGATTGCAAACTCCATTATCGGACCTAATGTTTCGGTAGGTGATCATGCTACCCTAAACTATGCGGTTATTAAAGACAGTATTATTGGCCCGTATGCACAAATTGAATACACCATTTTAGACCGTTCCTTAATCGGGAACGATGCTGTGTTTATAGGCATGAAACAAAGTCTTAACATTGGCGACAGTACCGAAATTAATTTTGGATAAAAATCAACCCCACATATTATGAATATAACAAACCATACTCCTTCACCAACCGAACGTTTTGTTTCGCTTTACGGATTTTTCGCAATCAATTATCCCAAGTCGTGGAAGCAGGAAACGGATGAGGCTGGACATTATTTGTTTTCGAACGAAATGGGAGGAAGCGGAGTAGCCCGGATTATTGTACTGGAAAATGAATACCAGGGAGCGGATGCTGCCAAAAAATTACTGGAAGAGGTATATACCCAAAACCAACCGTTTAACCCTTCGTTGCTGGCTGCCGGCAAAAACAGGTTTGTTTATTTTGTAAAAGAGCACGATGTGAACGGCAGCAATTTTACGGTTTATTATTGGGCAACTGCACACGGAGATAAAGCTGTATTGCTTACGTATACCATTCAAACAGCCATGAAAGAAATGGATACTCCGGTGGCCGAAAAAACAGAAGTTGAAGCAATGGTTGCCTCTCTGGAATTTATGCACGACAACGTTAAACATGGTTAGTTTTAAATTAGGCTAATCATTACAGTCAACCATTTTTTTTAGTATTCTTGTAACCTATATTAACATTAAGCATATGAACTACTCAAAACTACTTGCCTTTGTTGCCGCTTTCTCCGGCACTGTTATTTGCTATGCACAATCTATTGAATTGCGCCCCATTGCCGCTTACACTTTTCAGGAAACATTCCCGGTTAACAGCGGAAACGTGAGGGTAAACGATGGAGCAATGTATGGTATTGCCCTTGCTTATATTTTAGAAGAGAAAGTTGATATTAACCTTTCATACCAAATACAAACAACCACCCTGGATATTAACAGGTATCCTTCCTTTTTGGGCGATAAAGGAAATAACGCGTCCATTTCATATTACGAATTGGGATTAAACCGCAATCATGTTTTACAGTCAACAGATAAAATTATTCCTTACTCGGGTATCAAATTGGGTATTGCATATTTGAATATGAAAGACGGCCGTTATGAAGATGTAACGCGTGCTGCACTTGGATTAAATGTTGGTGCCAAGGTTATGTTTAACAACCGGATAGGCCTTAATTTATTTGCTTTGTTGCAATCGCCAATCAGTGGTATAGGGCTAACGGTTTCTGGCGGATCGGGAGGTGTGAGCACAGGAGTAGGAACATACAGCTATGTGATGCAATTCAGCTTAGGTGGTGGATTGGTGTTCAAACTTAAATAACCTACTGTACCTTTAACACTTTCATAATATTGTTAATGCTTAGGGTAATTCCCAGTGCATGTGTTATTTCATACGGAGCATTTGTTTTGTAATTGCTTTGATAGGTATAACACGTTTCTAAAACAATATCATCTGTAAAACAATATCCCAGCCCAAGCGTGGCCCTGTTCTGATCTACCGGTCGTCCCTGAGATACATTCAGGAATATTTCATCAAGCGCAATGAGGTACCATGTTTTTTTGCGAATGGACTTACTGTTTAAAGGAACAAACACCTTCGGCATATATCGTATCCGGGGAGTGTAGGTAAAATCATTTGTTTCATCATGATGCACAAATCTGTTTTCAAACCTAACCCTATTGTACAGTGTAAATCTTTTGGTGTTGAATAAGTGTTGAGCCTGAACTGCCGGCCGTATTTCGAATGAGGCCGACTGTCCCACCTCCTGCACATTTATATTGTCCCAAAAACCAACAGATGCAGAAAGTTTAACCCGGGGCGTAACATAATAATGCACCCAACCCCTCGCTCCCAACTGTCCTAAATGTTCATTTAAATTGTACTGATGGTTGGTGTCGTTGATATTGCTCATTTGCAAATCGCACTGCAGCACCAAACGATTAACTGCATGTGTAAAGTTCACTTCATACCATGCCTGTCCGCTCGAAACGGCATCAAGCTCTCCTGAATTTTGGGCAAAACCGTTTTGAGTGAAAAGCGCGGAAAAAACAATTAGGCTGAGTAAACGCATGAAAACAAATAAAGAGCTAATTTAGGAATAATTGTATTCATAAATTTGTTTAAGTTGCACCTGATAAAAGAAAAAGCGAATGTTATCAAAATTTTTAATGTGTGCGGTATTTGCCTTTATCAGCAGCATTTGTGTGAATGCACAATGTACCATAAAGACAGAAATGAATGCTAATGGAACGATTAGCAAAACTACCGAAGCGCTTGTTATTTATCAAAACGAAAAATACACAATGCTCAGCCAGATTAAACATGATGGCATTGATTATTATTTTGTGTGGGTGGTGAAGCCTATCGCAGAAAAATCGATAACCTCAGAATCGATGGAAATTGTGTTTGACAATGAAACAACCATCAAACTTGATTTTTATGACAGCTATAAAGAACGCAAGGACTCTTCGCTGAGTGCACTATTCAGGGTAGCCCCCCAAAATGTTGAAATTCTTTCAACACATCCCATCAATCACATTCGCATTAACACAGATGAGGGTCAAAAGAATTTTATACTAAAATTGCATAAAGACTTGGTAAAGCAACAATTTTTATGTCTAATCGCTGCCGTTAAAGAAAACAAATAATCATTGCCCGGAAACAATCTTTTTACATTAATCACACTTATAAAACAAACACATCATGAAAAAAACTACTCTTTATGCTACGCTGTTTTTTGCAGCATCTTCTTTCTTTGCCGTATCCACTGTTAATGCACAGGTTAGCAAAGATGAAATTCAACTTGTTCAGTCTATCTGGGGAATGGAAAAACGCGCTATGGTGAGCCAATACATGCAGTTTACCGAAGCCGAAGTTACAAAATTCAGTCCCTTGTATGACGCCTATACTGCTGAATACAAAAAACTAGGAGAGGAACGCATTCTTATTATTTCTGAGTATGCACAAAACTATGCTACACTTACTGATGAAAAAGCAGATGAATTGACACAACGCCTGCTTAAAAACAATACAGCCATTGATAAATTACAGTTGAAGTATTACAACAAAATGAAAACCGCTATTTCGGCTAAGCGCGCTGCCCAGTTTTTACAATTGGAAATATACATTCAAACAATGCTGCGTGCCGAAATGCAAAACAGCATTCCTTTTATTGGTGAATTGGATAAAAAGGCTAATTAAGCCTTTTTATTTCACCCATTACAACGGCTCTGCCAATTCATCCTTTTGTGTAATCATTAACAACCTTATATGAAAATTGCTTGCTTCAGTATATGTGTATTGGGGTGCTTCCTCGCGGTTGCTCAAGAGAGTACTTCCGGAGAATTAAACAAAAGCGAGCACCACAAGTTTACATTGGTGCTGGGGCATGCTCATCTAAGCGAAGGTATTAATGACATAACAGGAAAAAAGGAATGGCGAGTGCTGCCCGCATGGGGACTGGACTATGATTTTATTCTCAATTCAAAATGGGGAATTGGTATACACAATGACATTATTGTTGAATCATTTGAAGTAGAAAGCCATCAAGGAACTGTGCTCAAACGCACAACTCCTGTTGCCACCGCCATACTGGGAACCTATTCAATATCCGAGCACTTCGCCGCTCAACTGGGTTTTGGCGGAGAGTTTGCCAAAGAACAGAATTTTGCCCTCACGCGCATCGGCATCGAATACGGTTACGAACTTCCAAATGATTTTGAAATAAGTGCCGTTTTAAATTACGATATTAAGTGGAATGCTTATGATACCTATTTGATCGGAATCGGTATTGCCAAAATGATTCATTAAAACACAATGAAGAAGCTATTATTTTTATTGGCCGGCTCTGTGGCCTTTGCAGTACTGGCGCAACAAGACACTACAGTCCAAAACCAGGACCACTCCTTTTTATACAAAACGTTTCACAAGGATTCGTACGGGAAAAATATTATCCGGTACAACCCCATGACAAGTATGTTGTTTG
>CALRRW020000039.1:0-8408 GCA_943370695.1 Comamonas sp. lk
AACCTAATCGGAATTTCATCCATTGTTGCCAATATCAGTGTGATTGATGAAGCCCTTTACAATAATGCTCCGATTTTCCCTAAACCCGACAAGAACTACCTGATTGCCCTTTTAATTGGATTGGGTGTGGGCTTTGGCTATATTTTCCTTAGTAGGTTTTTATACGATAAAATTCCGGATAAAGAAACCATTGAATCATTGAGTCATGTACCGGTAATTGGTGTGATTAAAAAAATTGATGATGAAGACAAACAAGGTGAATATGGTATTTATGTTTACAAAAAACCTAAATCCATTTTTGCAGAATCCATCAGGGGTATCCGAACAAATGCCAATTTCATTTTAAAAGGCGAAAAAAATAAAGTGATTTGTATTACTTCCAGTGTAAGTGGTGAGGGTAAAACATTTTGCACGGTAAATATTGCGGCATCGGTAACACAACTAGGATTTAAAGTGGTGATTGTGGGTTGCGATTTAAGGCGCCCAAAATTGCACGAATCTTTTCAAAATGTAAACAACCAGGTAGGTCTCACAAGTTACCTGGTTAAGCGAGCTACCATTAACGATATTATTTTCGAAACGGAATATGAAAACCTGAGCATTGTACCTGCAGGACCAACACCTCCAAATCCTTCTGAGTTATTGCAAACGGATGAATTCCAGTTGTTCATTGATGAGCTTAAAACCCGATTTGATTATATCTTTTTGGATACCGCACCTGTTGGACTCGTTTCCGATTCATTAACCCTGATGGCACAATCTGATATCAACTTATTTGTCATAAGGGCGCAATATTCGAAACGTGAATTTGCAACAACTCCGGATAGAATTAAATCGGAAAATAACGTTAAGAATATTTATACCATCCTCAATTCATACGACCATTCGGCCCTGGCATACAGCAGCCTTTACAAACAGGAGTATGGAGATTACCTAGGGGGCGGAGGTTATTATTATTATGGCGGCTATTACGGCAAAAGCGGTTATGGCGGTTACAATAAATACAACGAATCTTATTATGCTGGGTACTACTCAGACGAAGGTGGAAAGAAGAAGAAAAAGAATGCTTTCTTTTCGTTTTGGGCCAAATTAAAAAAGTAATTCCATGAAGACATTTCCACCGGCACACATCATTGATTTTGCAAAACTCGGAGATCCCGCCATGGGTTATATTTCGGTTGGGCAAAACGATAAACTCCCGTTTGAAATAAAGCGTATTTTCTGGACCTATTATACTCCGGAAAGTATTGTTAGGGGTAGACACGCTCACCATGAAACTCAACAAATATTAATTGCGGTAACAGGTCGTATTGTTGTAAATATCGAAACTGCAGAAGGCGCTATTCAAACATTTGTGCTTGATAATCCTAATCAGGGAGTGTATGTACCACCAAATGTGTGGCACACCATGCAGTATTCACATACAGCAATCCAGGTGGTAATGGCGTCAACGATGTATGACGAAGCAGACTATATCCGCAACTATACCGATTTCAAAAAAATATGGGGAACTACCTGATGGAAAGCCAACCTCCCTATATTCACCCAGCAGCAATTGTTGAAACAACAGCTATCGGAAACGATACTCGGGTTTGGGCATTTGTGCACATCCTTAAGGGAGCTGTAATAGGTTCCGGATGCAATATTTGCGACCACTGCTATATTGAATATGGTGTGACTATCGGAAACAATGTGACCGTAAAATGTGGCATTTATATTTGGGAAGGTGTAACCATTGAAGACGATGTTTTCCTGGGGCCAAATGTAGTGTTTACCAATAATCCACGCCCACGGAGCAAACAATATATTAAACATGTTGGAGCCACCGTCAAAAAAGGTGCGTCCATTGGTGCAAACTCCACTATTTTATCAGGTATTACACTGGGAGAATATTGCATGACCGGGATGGGATCGGTTGTAACACGTGATGTGCCGGCCCATGCACTTGTATATGGAAACCCGGCCAAAATTAAAGGATGGGTAGACGAAGAAGGTAATAAACTTAACCAGGTTTCGGATACCGAATGGGTTTCGGAAAAGGGTGTAACCTATATTAAAACAGGCAATGGCCTAAAAAGAACATAACATGAAAATTCCATTTCTTTCTTTCGAAAAAATGAATGCGGATGTGAAGCAGGCAACCCTTGCTTCTTTCGAACAGTTTTTTGACAGTGCCTGGTATGTGCTTGGCGAACAAGTGAAACAGTTTGAAAAAGACTATGCATCGTTTAATAAAACGGAACATGCAATAGGTGTAGCCAATGGTTTGGATGCATTAATCATAGCGCTCAAAACATTAAATATTGGAGAGGGTGATGAAGTGATTGTACCTTCTAATACTTATATAGCCAGTTGGCTGGCGGTAAGTTATGTGGGCGCAACTCCTGTTCCTGTAGAACCTCGTATGGAAACATACAATATCAATCCTGATAAGATTGAGTCGAAAATTACCAAACGAACCAAAGCCATTATGCCTGTGCATTTGTATGGTCAAAGCTGCGAAATGGATGCAGTTATGGCCATTGCCAAAAAGCATAACTTATATATTGTAGAAGACAACGCACAATCACAAGGTGCTTTGTATAATGGAAAACAAACCGGCAGTTTTGGAGACATTAATGCCACCAGTTTTTACCCTGGTAAAAACCTAGGTGCATATGGTGATGCCGGAGCTCTTACGACCAATAACGAAGCCTTAAGCCAACGTGCCCGGGTTATTCGCAATTACGGCTCCGAAAAAAAATACTACAACCAGGAGCTGGGAATTAACTCTCGTTTGGATGAAGTACAGGCCGGATTTTTGAGCATCAAACTTAATTATTTACCCAATTGGAATGTTGAGCGTAATACCATTGCGAAATGGTATTTCGAAGCATTGTCAGGCACAAAAAATCTGGTGCTTCCGGTAATTGCAGGAAATGCTACAAGCGTTTTTCACTTGTTTGTCATCCGTACCGATAACAGAAACCAATTGCAGGATTTTTTAACGGAAAAAGGAATTGGTTCGTTAATACATTATCCTGTTCCACCGCATTTGCAGCAAGCATACCATAACCTCCATTACAAAGAGGGTGATTTCCCAATTGCCGAAGAAATTGCCAATACCTGTTTAAGTTTGCCCATGTTTCCGGGAATGACTGCCGGCCAGGTTGATTATATTTGTAACACTATCAAACAATTTCTGAATGCCTAAACTCTCCATCATCATACCGTGTTATTTTAACGAAGCCAATATTCCGGTTACAACTGCCGAACTATTGGCTACTGAAAAATTATTTTCGGATGATATGACGTTTGAGTATATCATGGTAGATGATGGTAGCAAAGACAATACCTTTCAGGCGCTAACTATTTTTAAAAACCAGCATCCCGACAAGGTGAAGCTGATTAAACTATCCGGAAATTTCGGTTCTTACAATGCCATCCAAGCAGGAATGAAATATGCAACGGGTGACTGCAATATCGTTATTACTGCCGACCTGCAGGACCCACCGGCATTAATGGTAAAAATGGTTGACTACTGGAAAAAAGGAGTCAAACTGGTTTTGGCAAACAGGGAAGACAGGGATGATCCTTTTTTTACCAAATTGTTTGCCAACAGCTACCAAAAACTCATTCGCAAATTTGCTTTGCCTAATTTACCCAAAGGGGGATTTGACTTTTGTTTGTTTGACAAACAATTACGAGAACAGGTAGTTGCATTGGAAGAAAAAAACACCAACTCATTATACCTGCTTGTGTGGCTTAATTACGATTATGTAACGATTCCATACAAACGCTCTGAAAGAAAAATCGGAAAATCGCGATGGACGCTTAAGAAAAAAATCCAATTGTTTATTGACTCTTTTATTTCTTTCTCGTACACTCCTTTACGTTTTATTACCACAGGAGGGTTAATACTTGGTTTAATCTCTTTTGTATATGCACTGTATGTGGTGTGGGCTAAATTAACGGGGCATGTGGATGTAGAAGGCTGGACAGCCATGATGGTTGTGTTTTTACTCGTATCCAGTTTTCAAATGATAGCAATTGGTATCATTGGTGAATACCTATGGCGCAATCTTGAGGCAACGCGTAAAAGACCTGCTTATATTATTGAGAACATTGTATGAGTTCCGAACAAAAATGGTACGCCATTTATACCCATCCCAGGGCAGAAAAAAAAGTAGCTCAGCAACTCACTGACAGCGGAATTGAAGTATACCTGCCGCTGCAAACCACTCTTAAACAATGGAGCGATCGAAAGAAAAAAACGGAAGAACCATTATTCAAATCGTATCTTTTTGTTCATATAGCTTTCGAAAAAGACCAGGCTTCTATTTTACAAACTCCCGGTGTTGTTAAATTTATCAAAATAGGCAAAGAGCTGGTAGACATCCGGGCACACATTATTCAGGCCATTAAATTATCGCTGCTCCACTTTGATGACATAACACTTTCGAACGAAACATACCATGAAAACCAGGCTGTTACTGTTATTGCAGGGCCTTTAAAAGGATACAACGGTACGATTGTGGAACAACATGGAAATAAGTATTTTGCCATTCAGATTGAACAACTTGGCACCCATGTTTTGCTGAAGGTTCCCGCTGCCTACCTTCAATCATTATAGCTTTATCCCAGTTAATTACCGTTTCTCCTTCATTTTTACTAAATATGACTTGTTTTTCCCTACATAGTTTTTTATTATTGAGTAGTTTTTTTGCTCATTATTCAAAAAATGTGATGTGACTCACGGGGCGAAGCTGTGTAATAAGACCAAAATTAAGACACGAGAGTTCAGATATGAGACAAGGTGTTGAGTCAGCTATTATCTATCCAATCACCTAATTAAAATTATCCTACTATTAAATACCAACGGCACAATTACAAAAACCTTGAGATTTACAAACGGAGCTTGTTGGTTCCGGTTGAAGTGATTACTTTTATTGATACCGTTAGTCCTTTTCGTATTGCCGAGCAAATATCAGCATCATCTATATCTGTCCCTTATAATATTGCAGAAGGTTCGGAACGAGGATCAAACAAAGAATTCAAACGTTTCTGGACTTCTCAAGCGGCTCAGCAAATGAATTCGTAACCCAACTACAGTATTAAAACTAGCAAATAGATTACCTGAAGTTGATTTAGAAAAATTGATTCCGGAAACCAAAAAAACTAACAACATGATTCGTGGATTTATGAAGTCTTTAGACGATTAATGATATTCTGGTGTCTCGCATCTCAAGTCTCACACTCTCACTTCTCACTTCTCACTTCTTACAATAAATGATTGAATCCCTGATAACTTCTAAAACCCGCATTAAATTGCTGCTTAAGTTTTTCTTAAACAGTAAGAACTCTGCCTATTTGCGCAACTTAGAAGCCGAATTTGGCGAGAGCTCTAATGGCATCAGGGTTGAACTCAACAAGTTTGAAAAAGCCGGACTCTTAAGTACCAGTGCTGATGGCAACAAAAAGAGGTTTACCGCCAATACCAAGCATCCGCTTTTTAATGATATCCGAAGTATCCTGTTAAAGTATACCGGCCTCGATAAAATTGCGGAGCAGGTAATTGGAAAATTAGGTGATGTAGAAGCTGTATACCTTGTTGGTGAATTGGCAAAAGGACTGGACAGTCCTATTATTGATTTGGTATTTGTGGGGGATATAAACAAAACGTATTTGCTCACGCTCACCGAAAAAACAGAAAAACTCATTCATAAAAAAGTTCGTTTTGTAACATTTACGTCCAAAGAATTTTCTGTACAAAAAGATACCATTTTAAGCCAACCCCATTTTAATATTATCCATTAATGAACCACGAAGAAGCTATCAAAGAATGGGATTTGGTTATCGAACCGCAACGTTCCATTTTTGATTTAAACCTGAAAGATGTATGGCGCTATCGCGATTTACTCGTGATGTTTGTGAAACGTGATTTTATATCGAGCTACAAACAAACCATCCTTGGTCCTATTTGGTTTTTTATTCAACCTTTGCTTACCACGCTCATGTTCACCTTCGTATTCGGTCGATTAGCTGGCATAAGTTCAGACGGTTTACCTCGTCCCTTATTTTATATGGCAGGCATTACCGCATGGAACTACTTCTCGGAATGTCTTACCAAAACAAGTACCGTTTTCTCAGCCAATGCAAGCATATTTGGCAAGGTATATTTCCCACGTTTAATTATGCCGTTATCCATTGTTACCAGCAACTTGCTTAAGTTTTTGGTGCAACTGCTCATGTTTATCTGCTTACTCGGATATTATTATTTTTCGGGAACGACTATCGAAATAACCACGGCCATATTGTTGTTTCCTGTACTTGTTATGCTCATGGCATTATTAGGTTTAGGACTTGGTATGATTATTTCCTCGCTCACAACAAAGTATAAAGACCTTGCCTTTCTTATTCAGTTTGCAGTAACATTATTGATGTACGGGACAACTGTTATTTACCCTTTGAGTGCAGCGCCTGAGCAATACAAGTATATTGTAGAACTTAACCCAATGACCAGCATTATCGAAACGTTCCGATACGGCTTTCTGGGAAAAGGAGAATTCAGTGCATGGAGTTTGGGTTATACAAGTATCTGCACAATGGTATTATTGATTACAGGTGTGATTATTTTTAACCGAACCGAACGTAATTTTATTGATACTATTTAATACGCATTCCCCAAATGCACACCCCTCCCATAAACAACTCATTTAAATCGTTATCTTTCAGAAGTTTTTCCCAATCAATATGTTGCAACCGAGATTAATTAATGTAGGCAAAATTGGCAAACCCGAGTTGGGATATATAAGCATAGCCGAAATCGAAGATGATATTCCTTTTGAAATAAAGCGGGTATACTGGACATATTACACTCCACAAGATGTATTGCGCGGACACCATTCTCATAAAATTTTACACCAGGCAATTTTTGCTGTAAAAGGCATTATCCGTTTCAAATTTGAAAATGCAATGGGTGATGTGTATGAATTCACACTTGACCATCCGGAGCAAGGCCTTTATGTACCACCTGGTTACTGGCGAGAGATTCAATTTTCACACGACTCCGTTTTGCTTTGTTTAGCTTCTGAAAAATTTGACGAATCTGACTATATCCGCGATTACGAAAAATTTAAACGCAATGAATGAAATACACCCGACAGCCATTATTGGCGATAATGTGGTATTAGGTAAAAACAACAAAATATTGCCCTATACGATTATTTGGGGTCCCACAGAAATTGGTGATGACAATATAATCGGGCCACATGTGGTGATTGGCGCCCCAGGGCAGGATACCCGGAATCCAAGATATGATTCGGCCAATGCCAAAATTAAAATCGGCAGCCGAAATATTATCAGGGAGTTTACCGCTATCCAAAAACCTTGTTATGAAGACATAACCTTACTTGGAAACGATATATATTTAATGCAGAGTGTCCATATCCCTCATGATGCACACATAGCAGATAAAGTAGTGATAACCCCAATGTGTGTGCTTGCCGGTATTACCAGAATACTTGAAGGCGCCAACATAGGAATGGGGTGCAGCGTTAATCAATACATTACGGTAGGCCAGTATACCATTGTAGGTACAGGTTCAGCTGTTATGAAAAACATAAGGCCATTTTCAAAATTCATTGCAGGGGCAGCACCTAAGGTAAATACCTATGCTATTAAAAAATTCGGCTACGAACAATTCACGGACGAAATTGAAAAATACGTACTGGAAAACCGAACCCCAACAAGTACTGAGGTACTAGCCATTACCGAACACTTTAACGAAAAAGTGAACCTTCATCAAAAACCAACCTATTGGTTTGAGTAAACAAGCTTGGTTTATCCATTTTTCTAACATCACTTAGTTGCATCCATACCATTCAATGAGCGATACAGCCATCAAAGTAGAAAACCTTTCCAAAATTTATCGCTTAGGCGAAATCGGAACAGGCACCATCAGCAAAGACGTGCAACGTTGGTTCACAACCAAAGTAAGGGGAAAAGAAGATCCCTTCTTAAAAATAGGACAAGCCAACGACCGCACAGCCAAAAGTGCTGCTGATGATATTGTATACAGTTTGCAAAACATCAATTTCGAAATCCAACAAGGTGATGCAGTGGGTATTATTGGCCGGAATGGTGCCGGTAAAAGTACATTACTAAAAATCCTTTCAAGGGTAACCTCCCCTACTACCGGCAGAATCAATATTAAAGGGCGCGTTGCCAGTTTGCTGGAAGTAGGAACGGGTTTTCATCCGGAGTTAACGGGGCGCGAAAACATTTACCTGAATGGTGCCATCTTGGGCATGCGCAAAAAAGAAATCAACCGCAAACTGGATGAGATTATCGATTTCAGCGGAGTGGAGCGTTACATTGATACACCCGTAAAACGATATAGCAGCGGAATGTATGTGCGTTTGGCATTT
>CALRRW020000040.1:0-8334 GCA_943370695.1 Comamonas sp. lk
CGTTTCAAGCATGGGCTCCGTCATAAATGATACCGTTAGCAAAACGTACTGCATTAGTAATATTTTATTGCTTCGGTTTCTTTTATAAAACAGTGGAAAATAGAAGGTTAAACAAAACATTACTAGCCCCGAAATTCCTGTTGCTGCCAAGTAAAAAAGAAATTGGTTATGCGGTAAAATAGGGATATCAATCATTGGGTAGTTGGTGTGAAAATACGCATCGGTTTCATCTTTAATATCGCCCAAACCACAACCCAATATTGGTTCTTTTTTAAAAATGGCAAAAGCTGCATCAAACGATATTAACCGAGTTGTTAATGAATTGTAATTAGGATACCCTTTACTTAAGTATGTTTGAATATCTACCCTGCTATTTACCCATTTATTATTGAGTGTTGGAACAAATTTTACAGCTAACGCAAACATTAGAAGGAGTCCAGCAAATACACCCAGCAAGGTAAAATACTTTTTGGTACGCCAGGCATTTAGGATAAGCTCAACCGCTATCATTGAGTACATCGCCACAAGCCCGCTTCTAACCGAATACACATGTAAAAATATAAACAAGAACACACCTGCTACCAGGAAAACACTTTTGCCCAGGTACTTTAATGTATAACCAACTGAATAAAGGTAATAAGCAAGATAAGCACCCATTGCTATCATAATACTAAGTCGTACGTGGTTCAACATGCTGGGCATAACCTTGGCCCGCAAATAACTTTCAGTAACAGCTTCATAATTTATGACATAATTAAAAAAGGTAAAGCATGCTACACCCAAACTCAATAAAACATAAAGCGCTACAAAATGAAGGTATTTGCCTTTTTCAATATTGCCAATACTGGCAAATGCAATGGCTAAACCCAAAATGGGCATTTTTATTTCAATCCTATTCATTGCATAGCCTATGTTTTCGCTTAACGGAATGTATAGAAACAAAAGTAAACAGCCCAAGCCAAACACAAACAAAGCCTTATCGTTCCAATAATTTGCTAATAAGGCCTTAGGAGATTGGGTAAATACCACACTTGCTAAAATTCCAAACATTGAAATACTTAACAATGATTTACCTGCTTCATAAAAAAACAGCGTAACAATAAATAACAGAATAAAAAGTAAGGGTAAAAATTGCCTGAGCCTATCCATGAGTCCAATATTAACGAATAAAACGGTGTAAACTTATGTTAACTTTTTGCTTTAATAAAACTGGACAAATTGTAATCAGAATGGTTCAGAATAAGGGGTAAAAAAGTGCAAAAAAAAACCTCCGTTACAAAAGTAACGAAGGTTAAAGATTACGGCAACGACATACTTTCCCAGGTTTTACCCAAGTATCATCTGCGCTGGTGGGCTTAACTTCTCTGTTCGGAATGGGAAGAGGTGGACCCCACCGCTATAGTCACCATAAAGATCTTAAAGTTCTTTATAGATTTGACATTGAATTGAAAGAAAACATAAAACGATAATGTTAGAATATTAAAATCTAAGTCTACGGGTAATTAGTACTACTCGACTATGACATTACTGTCTTTACATCTGTAGCCTATCAACGTAGTAGTCTTCTACGGCCCTTAAAGGAAGTCTCATCTTGAGGTAAGTTTCGTGCTTAGATGCTTTCAGCGCTTATCTTGTCCGTACGTAGCTACTCTGCAATGCAGCTGGCGCCACAACAGATACACCAGAGGTACGTCCGACCCGGTCCTCTCGTACTAAGGTCAGATCCTCTCAAACTTCCAACGATCACATCAGATAGGGACCGAACTGTCTCACGACGTTCTGAACCCAGCTCGCGTGCCACTTTAATGAGCGAACAGCTCAACCCTTGGGACCTTCTCCAGCCCCAGGATGTGACGAGCCGACATCGAGGTGCCAAACCTCCCCGTCGATATGAGCTCTTGGGGGAGATCAGCCTGTTATCCCCAGCGTACCTTTTATCCTATGAGCGATGGCCCTTCCATACAGAACCACCGGATCACTATACTCTACTTTCGTACCTGCTCGGCTTGTAGGCCTCACAGTCAAGCCCGCTTATGCTATTGCACTCTGCGCACGGTTACCAAGCGTGCTGAGCGGACCTTTAGAAGCCTCCGATACAATTTTGGAGGCGACCACCCCAGTCAAACTACCCACCAAGCAATGTCCCCACATTATGGGTTAGACTCCAAGTAAATAAAGGGCGGTATTTCAAGGTTGATTCCACGATGCCTAGCGACACCGCTTCACAATCTCCCGCCTATCCTACACATCATTTACCCAAAGTCAATGCTAAGCTATAGTGAAGGTGCATGGGGTCTTTCCGTCCCGATGCGATTAACCGGCGTCTTCACCGATACCACAATTTCACCGAGCTCACGGCTGAGACAGTGCCCAGATCGTTACACCATTCGTGCAGGTCGGAACTTACCCGACAAGGAATTTCGCTACCTTAGGACCGTTATAGTTACGGCCGCCGTTTACTGGGGCTTCGATTCAATGCTTCGCCTTGCGGCTGACATCCCCTCTTAACCTTCCAGCACCGGGCAGGTGTCAGGCCATATACGTAATCTTTCGATTTTGCATAGCCATGTGTTTTTGATAAACAGTCGCCTGGGCCATTTCTCTGCGGCCTCCCGAAGGAGGCACCCCTTTTCCCGAAGTTACAGGGTTAATTTGCCGAGTTCCTTAGCCGTGAATCACTCGAGCACCTTAGGATTCTCTCCTTGACTACCTGTGTCGGTTTGAGGTACGGTCAATTGTAATTTAGCCTTAGAAGATTTTCTTGACAGCCTGATTAGGTCCACTATCCACGCGTCCGAAGACTTGCGGTACTATCACCTTCGACATCTCTGGCGGATTTGCCTACCAAAGATATATCTACGAGCTTTAACGAACTATTCCGTCAGTTCGCGGGACTTTCACTTCTGCGTCTCTCCATCAGATTACAATTGGTACAGGAATATTAACCTGTTGTCCATCGACTTTGCTTTATCGCTTAGCCTTAGGGTCCGACTAACCCTGATCCGATTAACGTTGATCAGGAAACCTTAGTCTATCGGTGGGCGGGTTTCTCACCCGCCTTATCGTTACTTATGCCTACATTGGCTTTTCTAACCGCTCCAGCATGCCTTACGACACACCTTCGCAGCTGTTAGAATGCTCCCCTACCACTTCTATTGCTAGAAATCCATAGCTTCGGTACTATACTTGATGCCCGTTTATCATCCACGCCCGATCGCTCGACTAGTGAGCTGTTACGCACTCTTTAAATGAATGGCTGCTTCCAAGCAAACATCCTAGCTGTCTTTGCGATTGGACCACGTTAGTTCAACTTAGTATAGATTTTGAGACCTTAGCTGATGGTCTGGGTTCTTTCCCTCTCGCCCTCGGACCTTAGCACCCAAGGGCTCACTCCCGGTAAACATGTCTGCAGTATTCGGAGTTCATCTGAGCTCGGTAGGATTTGACTCCCCCTCACCCAATTGGTAGCTCTACCTCTGCGACACTCTTAACCGAGGCTGTTCCAAAAAACATTTCGGGGAGTACGAGCTATCTCCCAGTTTGATTAGCCTTTCACCCCTACCCACAACTCATCCGGAAGCTTTTCAACGCTTATCGGTTCGGTCCTCCAGTACCTGTTACGGTACCTTCAACCTGGTCATGGGTAGATCACTCAGGTTTCGCGTCTACCCCCACTAACTATACGCCCTATTCAGACTTGCTTTCGCTGCGGCTGCGTCCCATCAGGACTTAACCTTGCTAGTGAGGAGTAACTCGTAGGCTCATTATGCAAAAGGCACGCCATCACCCCACGAAGGGGCTCTGACCGCTTGTAAGCGTATGGTTTCAGGTTCTTTTAACTTCTTTGTTCAAGATTCTTTTCACCTTTCCTTCACAGTACTAGTTCGCTATCGGTCTCTCAGTAGTATTTAGTCTTACCAGATGGTGCTGGCTGCTTCACGCAAGGCTTCTCCGACCCCGCGCTACTCAGGATACTGCTAGTGTGTTAAACCTTACGTTTACGGGATTATCACCCTCTGTGATGGGACTTTCCAGACCCTTCAACTTCGTTTTAACATCACATATTGCAGTCCTACAACCCCAGATATGCCTAAACATAGCTGGTTTGGACTCTTCCCTGTTCGCTCGCCACTACTTAGGGAATCACTTTTGTTTTCTTTTCCTCCACTTACTTAGATGTTTCAGTTCAGTGGGTTAGCTTTAAGTCTGATAAATCAGACGGGTTTCCCCATTCGGAAATCTACGGATCATAGCTTATTAGCAGCTCCCCATAGCTTATCGCAGCTAGTCACGTCCTTCATAGCCTCTGAGAGCCAAGGCATCCCCCATACGCCCTTAGTAACTTATTGATATTTATTCTAATATTATCTCTTAGAAATTGTGTTTCTATTTTATGTTTTCTTTCAATATGTCAAAGAACTTTAGCTCAACAGCTATCAGATTACTCCTCTAGCCACTAGCTTTGGTGGATAATATCGGATTCGAACCGCTAATCTCAACAGATTCCTCTATTGCGCTTTTTCCTTTAAGCTATTTCCTTTTTTACTGTCTGTAAGAACATTTGCCTTTCGGCTTCTTCTTTTGTGGAGGATAACGGATTCGAACCGTTGACCCCCTGCGTGCAAGGCAGGTGCTCTAGCCAGCTGAGCTAATCCCCCAATAATTACTTGAGCGCTCATCACTGTTGAGCTGTCTCCCCAATAGCTTTTTGTAGTCCCGCCCAGATTTGAACTGGGGACCTCTACATTATCAGTGTAGCGCTCTAACCAACTGAGCTACGAGACTATGTTTGGTCTACAACTCAGAAGGATTGGGCCTCCTGATAATTTTGCTTTTGGTTTTTTTTCCTACAGCAGTATTAATGTTAAGAACAATTTTGTTAAGTTTTGAAGTATTTTGAAATAACGAACATTTTTGGGTATATCCAAACTCTAGAAAGGAGGTGGTCCAACCACACCTTCCGGTACGGTTACCTTGTTACGACTTAGCCCCAGTTACTGGTATTGCCCTAGGCGGATCCTTGCGGTTACCGACTTCAGGCACTCCCAACTTCCATGGCTTGACGGGCGGTGTGTACAAGGCCCGGGAACGTATTCACCGGATCATTGCTGATATCCGATTACTAGCGAATCCAACTTCATGAAGTCGAGTTGCAGACTTCAATCCGAACTGAGGCCGCTTTTTAGGGATTAGCTCCATGTCACCATGTGGCAACCCTTTGTAGCGACCATTGTAGCACGTGTGTAGCCCTGGACGTAAGGGCCATGATGACTTGACGTCATCCCCACCTTCCTCACTACTTACGTAGGCAGTCTCTTTAGAGTCCCCAGCTTAACCTGATGGCAACTAAAGATAGGGGTTGCGCTCGTTGCGGGACTTAACCCAACACCTCACGGCACGAGCTGACGACAGCCATGCAGCACCTTGTTTTGTGCCCCGAAGGGAAGACACCTTTCGGCATCGGTCACTCACATTCAAGCCCAGGTAAGGTTCCTCGCGTATCATCGAATTAAACCACATGCTCCTCCGCTTGTGCGGGCCCCCGTCAATTCCTTTGAGTTTCAATCTTGCGATCGTACTTCCCAGGTGGAATACTTAACGCTTTCGCTTGGATCCTAACTGTGTATCGCTAAGATCGAGTATTCAACGTTTACAGCGTGGACTACCAGGGTATCTAATCCTGTTTGATCCCCACGCTTTCGTGCCTCAGCGTCAGTTGTGGCTCAGTAACCTGCCTTCGCAATTGGTGTTCTATATCATATCTAAGCATTTCACCGCTACATGATATATTCCAGTTACCTCAACCACACTCGAGACTTTCAGTTTCAATGGCAATTCTATAGTTAAGCTACAGGCTTTCACCACTGACTTAAAAGTCCGCCTACGCACCCTTTAAACCCAGTAAATCCGGACAACGCTTGGATCCTTCGTATTACCGCGGCTGCTGGCACGAAGTTAGCCGATCCTTATTCTCACGGTACCGTCAACTCACTACACGTAGTGAGGTTTCTTCCCGTACAAAAGCAGTTTACGACCCAGAGGGCCTTCATCCTGCACGCGGCATGGCTGGATCAGGCTTGCGCCCATTGTCCAATATTCCCTACTGCTGCCTCCCGTAGGAGTCTGGTCCGTGTCTCAGTACCAGTGTGGGGGGACATCCTCTCAGACCCCCTATTGATCGAAGCCTTGGTGAGCCATTACCTCACCAACTAGCTAATCAACCGCATGCCCATCCTTTACCGCCGGAGCTTTAAGGTTCTGAAGATGCCTTCAAAACATTTTATAAGGTATTAATCTCTCTTTCGAGAGGCTATTCCTTAGTAAAGGGTAGGTTGCATACGTGTTACGCACCCGTGCGCCACTTTCAAAGCCGTATTGCTACAACTTATCTCGTTCAACTTGCATGTATTATGCCTGCCGCTAGCGTTAATCCTGAGCCAGGATCAAACTCTTCATAGTAAAAGATTATTTGATATTTAGCTATCGATGGATTATTACTCAAAAATTTTCAGTATTTAAACTGAATGGTTCGTTATTTCAAATCTTCAAAGAACTTTATACTTATTAGTCTTGCGACTCGGTAAATATTTCACTTTTAATTCCCCTTATTCTCTCGTTTAAGGGGTGGCAAAGGTAACTCGTTATTTTTATTTGTCAAGTTTTATTTTAATTATTTCTAATCTTTTTTTTTCCTGACCCTCGCTCCATGATATCTGGCCGTAACCATTTACCACCTACTTCTCTAATTTCGCTACTCCTTTAATTGCCGTTTTAAGAACTATTTTGATACTTTCTCAAGTATCCCTCTTTCGTTAAGGGGATGCAAAGGTATTCCAGTTTTTTACTTCCGCAATACTACCCCGCATTTATTTTTTACCCTACCCTTTCAGCTCCTATTTATCAGTCACTTATTTTTTACAAATAAAAAGGGCGGGATTGAAGTCCCGCCCTTTCATATAGAAGTATGTGCTGCTATTTTTATTTTGTTACGGTTAATTTATGGGTTATCGAATCTTCATTCGAATATAGTTTAACAATATAAAACCCATTGCTTACTTCAGGTATCGATACAGAAACGCTATTCATACCTGTGGTTGCATTGTAACTGGTGGTTTGAATAGTGCGTCCCATTAAATCTGTAAGCTCAATAGTGAATGCAGCAGACTTAATAGTTTCAAACTGCAAAGAGAATTGATCAGCAGCGGGATTTGGATAAAGGGATAAAGAACCGTGTAATATGGTTGACTCTGCAATACCTGTAACGGGACGAGGGGGGGCAATTGAATCAATATTGCCATCAGGCCAAGCAATAAATACTATAAGAGAATCGCCATTTTGATTTGTAACTGAATCGGCATTGTTATAACCGGATGCAAAAACCAATCCTGCTTTACCTTGATAAGCGGCAAGGTTTGCAAACCCTCTGTAAATAACCTCTTCTGTTACGGCATCTTTAAAATCCATTTTTATATTATCAATAGCTGCCTGCGCGCTGTAACCGTGGAAGTCGCCATAAGAATCATTTTTGGATAAATACTGAACCTGACTTACTCCGATTGCGGTTGTTGCTTGCAAATCAGTTGCACCATGGAAATATAACAGTTCAACATTTTTTGCCACTGTAGCAACCTTACGAGCACCTTTATAGGTATGTAGTTTTAATGCAATATTCTTACCATTAGGGTTTGCAACGTAGTTTGCTGTATTGATAACGCCATTGGCTATCACATAATAATTACTTGAAGAATCAAGCACTACACTTGATGTATAAGCAGCCTCTCCTACTGTGATACTGGCTTTGGGAGCAAAGGCAATTGAATACGGAACTCTGGCATTTAAGGTGAAGAATGCTGATGCACTCCTAAAATACATATTATCAAATTTTTTCACACCATTAATGTATACATCTATAGTGTCGAGTGTTACATCTGAACTGTTGTGAACAAGTTGAACATCTGATACTAATTTTATTAAAGGCGCAACGCTACCATCACTAAACGCTACAAACAAACCAAACGCCTGTGCCGGAGTGGGGTTACCAACAGCAGCATTTACACCAGATGAGAATATAACACCTGTACGACCTGTAAAGGCGGTGGTGTTTAATCTGTAAGCTCCTGTAAACAATGTACTATCTGCAGAAGTCAGGTTAAACAATGTGTTTCCTGCAGTTAATGTAACCGGAGCGGAAAGCGTTCTGAACGAAACATCATTACCAATTTTAGTCAATCCGGGAAGACCAATTTCATTCAAGTCCAGAGCGGGAGCATCGGGTACTCCATTCATAAATGACAATTCAACTTGTCCGGTTGTGGTTCCTTCCTTGTAGGTATC
>CALRRW020000041.1:0-8320 GCA_943370695.1 Comamonas sp. lk
TTGATTCCGACCAATTATTATTTGCACCATTCACAACAAGGTATTTATACCCTTATCTGGATGGCTCAGTTAACCTTCTACCTATTTACCTTATTGGGCTGGTATTTTGAAAACAAAAAAGTACACATTAAGCTGGTGTTTATACCGTACTATTTTTTCATGACCAACTGGTGCATGTACCTGGGTTTCTTTAAATTTTTGTCGGGTTCGCAATCGGCCAAGTGGGAACGGGCAGAGCGCGGAAGCTAAAGCGATGTAATGAATGCTGCAGGTTATTTTGGCCTGTATTTACTCAGTTTCAATAGCTTGTCAAAATCGGTTTCCTCCATCATTTCTTTTAATGAAACATTCGGGTTTTCCTGCATGTATTTGCGCACAATTTGCAATCCTGCCCATGTTCCAATCATGGGTGAACTTTCGGGTGGTACGCCATCAGCAGAGGTAAACGGCCCGTCTGAGAAATAACGCATAAACTGTGATGGTTCATTTTGAAAGAGCAGGTTCTTTTCAATAAAATGCGTCCACATTTGCGGTTCATTTTCGGTACTCCATTTTAACTGGTTGGTGGTATAACCCATAATGATGGAATCATGAACATTGGGTAATAATGCTTTGATAAAATACCGGACTTTCCCTTCATTGATCATCATTGCCAAAAAGCGCTTGTCTTTGGATGTTTGGTGCTCGTATTGGCGAATGGCCAATGCTTTAATTGCATTGGGTGCAATGTATTCAGGTTGTAGCTTACGAATCATAAATTCGGGAAACTCGTATGCCCGGTATGAACTGATAAAACGTTTGTTCATATACATATCCAAACCAATACAAATGGAACTGTCGTAAGTGATATTGGCAAAACCAAATTCGGAAATAAAGGTAATGAAGGTTGGAATCGTTGCTTTGGGGAACTCCTGTGCGTATACGCTCATGGCATGGCTCAGGTCTTTTTCGATACCGCTTACATCCTTAAACATGGAGTCAACACTGTTGTGCAAATCAACCAGTGGTTTGTAATTCAATAACATTGTTATCGGCTGGATAAAAAGAGTATCTGCCGGATTAACTGGCATGTTCAATACATCCCGGGCATATGAGGTGTAGAATTCGCCATATTTATGATACAAATCTTCAAGTTGTTTTTGAGGGTTAGCAGGATTTACGGCAAACAATTCATTGTCAAATCGCAATAGTTTTACAGTGACAGCAGCATCCGGTTCAATAATTGTTTGTGTCTTGTTTTGGCAACCATCACATCCCACCAAAGTTAGTAATGTGAACAATACCGATAGATAGATTATGTTTGTAGTGCTATATTTGATTATTCTCATACATACAAAAGTAACCATGAAGAACTTATTTATTGCAGCATTTAGTATTTGTATGTGCACAAAAGTTTTTGCGCAACTCAAAATAGGTATCAGGGTGGCACCTCAGCTAACCTGGAGCAAACCTGATAACAAGAATACAAATACCAATGGAACCCGGGTTAATTTTGCCTATGGTATTACCATTGACGATTATTTTTCGGATAATTACGGAATCGGTACGGAGTTCTCTATTCAAACATTCGGAACCAACCTCAACCTTGATCAATCGAAATTTGTGGCCATTGCACATGGTGGTGTAACAACTCCTGCAACCGAATCGTTAAAGTATGACTACCGGCTTCAGTATATTCAAATTCCCCTCTTGCTTAAAATGCGCACCAAAGAAATTGGCCATGCTCGTTATTATGCTGAATTTGGTGTTGGTTCCGGTTTTTTAACCCGGGCCAAAGCGGATGTATCCATGGGTACTTTTGCCATTGACAAGGTAAATGTGAATGAGCCGGATGATGCCGATAAATTTACCATTGAAACGGCTAAATACAAAGACGGTGTGGTGAGTTACAGAGGCTCAATGCTAATTGGTGCCGGCCTGCAATACAATATCTTTGGCGATAGCTATTTAATTGCCGGACTTAGATATGATAATGCATTTACCAGTTTTACAGAAGACGACCGTTGGAAAACAAGCCTGAACTGTATTGCCTTAAACATTGGTATTCTATTTTAACACGCTTCCGTTTTGACAAAACTTACCATATCATTGGCTCAGCTGGATTACCACACAGGTAATTTTGAGACCAACCGTACTAAAATTATAGCACATATTACAAAGGCTAAAACAGAAGGCGTTGATTTAATTGTCTTCTCCGAATTGTGTATCTGCGGATATCCGCCACGTGATTTTTTGGAGTTTAACGATTTTATCAAACGGTGCGAAGAAAGTGTTACACTCATTGCCGAACATTGTAACGGTATTGCGGCTATTGTCGGATCACCAACGGTTAACCCGGTTCCCGAGGGAAAAGATTTGTATAACTCGGCCTATTTTTTAGCTGAGGGAAAAGTATTTGCAGTACGACATAAAACACTGTTGCCCAACTACGATATTTTTGATGAGTACCGGTATTTTGAACCGAACAGGGTATTCGAAACCGTTTTATACAAAGGATTCAATATTGCCTTAACGGTATGCGAAGACCTTTGGAACATGAATGAAAATCCAATGTATATATTAAATCCGATGGACGAGTTGATTAAGCAGCAACCCGACTTGATGATCAATATAGCGGCATCACCTTTCAGTAAATCGCAATTGGAAACCCGCAGGCAGGTGATGATGGATAATGTGAAAAAGTATAGCCTGCCTTTGTTTTACACCAATCATATCGGAGCACAAACACAATTGATATTTGACGGTGGATCGATGGTGGTGGATGCACAGGCAAACGTTATTGATACATTGGGTTATTTTGCAGAAGCCCGCAAAAATTATGAGGTAACCAAAGCGAGTGGAAACATTGAGGTAAAGGCTCTTCAGGCTGTGCAGGTGGATATACCGGTAACCATGGAACGTATTCATGGAGCATTGGTGCTGGGTATTAAAGAGTATTTTTCCAAACAGGGTTTCACCAAGGCTGTTTTAGGGTTATCGGGTGGAATTGATTCGGCACTGGTGCTGGCTTTGGCAGTTGATGCACTCGGTAAAGAAAATGTGAAAGCAATATTATTACCTTCCCGCTATTCGTCTGATCATTCGGTAACAGATGCGGTTGAACTGGCAAAAAATTTAGGCGTGGAGTACGAACAAATTTCCATTGAAAAAACATTTACCGCATTGCAGGAAACTCTTGCTACCCAGTTTGAGGGATTGCCTTTTAACATTGCCGAAGAGAATATGCAATCGCGCAGCCGGGGTGTTATCCTGATGGCGCTGAGCAATAAATTTGGCTATATTTTATTAAATACATCCAATAAAAGTGAAATGGCGGTGGGGTACGGAACCTTATATGGCGATATGTGCGGTGGGCTTGCCGTGATTGGTGATTTGTATAAAACCGAAGTGTTTGAATTGTGTGAGTACTACAACCGGAACGGGGTGAAAATACCGGTGCAAATTATCAGTAAGCCACCTTCGGCAGAATTACGTCCTGATCAAAAGGATTCAGATTCATTACCTGATTATGCAATACTGGATGCCATTTTGCAATTATATATAGAAGAGCGAAAAGGCCCGAATGAGATAGTGGGATGTGGTTATGATGCTGCACTGGTTGCAAAAGTATTGCGCCTGGTGAACATGAATGAGTGGAAAAGATTACAAGCCCCACCTGTGTTGAGGGTTTCTCAAAAGGCTTTTGGACAAGGCAGGAGAATGCCAATTGTTGCCAAATATTTGAATTAGTATGAAATACATCGTCACATGTTTGCTGATTTCTCTGTGTTTATCATCGTTTGCACAGCGGTTGTTTTTACACAATATACCCAGTGGTAACTATCGGTCGTACGATATAGGGGATAAGATTAATCTTATTTTGTTTGACTCAACCGATAATATTCAGGGGAAAATTACGGCATTGAACAAAGATGAAATTGTGATCAATGATACATCGGTTGTTAAGCTTTCTCAGGTGGCCGGTATATTAGAATACAAAGGCGGTGTAAAAGTAGGCCGTGTATTACTTGTTGTGCTTGGTTCTTACCTTATGGTTACAGGAGTTATTTATACAATAGCGGGCATTGCCGTCACTACAATTGAACCACAAATTGGGGCAGTGGTTATGGTAATCGGTGCAGGAATGGGTGTTGGTGGTTATGTTATTGTGAAAAAACAATCCAAAAAAATGAAAGCAGGTAATATCAAAGTCACTAATATTGATCAGGTAGAGCACCGTTTGTTTATCGAAAATTAATTATTCCGGTTCAAACTCAAGCTCTTCGCTTTCGGATGTTTTTTCTTTAATCTCCGTTGGTTTATCCAAGCCAAGTTCTTTTCTCCAAACATCCTTTACAACTGTTCGCTCCTTTTTTAAGTCTTCTTTTACTTTTTCGCGCGCCTGTTTTTTATCGTAGCTAAACTTGAGGTTGTCTGCCGGTCCTTTCATGCTGATAAAAATGGATGAACCATCGTCTTCGGTAGCTTCTTCAAATTCGTTGGTTTGTTTTTTGTATTTTTTTGCCAGCAAATCACCCAACTTTAATTTAAGGTGATAATCCATGTAATTGTCGAATGTATGTGTGCCAGCTACCGTCATGTTCAATGCATTATTTTTTACATCCATGGAAGGAATGGTAATGGTTTTGTTTTTGATTTCAAGTGTATTGGTGAGGTCGGCAAATCTTAAGTTATTAAGGTCATCTATATTAATGTATTTGGACAGAGCCTGCAGTGGTTTGTAATTCAAGAGTTGTCCGTTGGTTACATGCAACTGGCAGGTAGCAATCAGTTTATCCATATCACAATTCATATCGGCATTCCACACACCCAGCATTGAAACGGTAGCATTCAGGTTTCCCCTGATATGTTGGTTCGTAATTTCTGCCTGTCCGAAATTGGCACATTGGGTAAACAAATCATACATGTCAACCTGTTTGCAGGTTATGTTGGAGGCTATTAAAAAACGGCCGTCAGGAGCATTTTCAATTTGTCCGTCAACCGTTATCTCGCCTTTCATGGTATTGCAATGAAGCTTTGTTGTTTCTATTTTTTTGCCTCTCCAGTTGATTGTTCCCGTTACTTTTTTTGCGTTAAATTGATGATACACCAATTCCGCAATGGTAAGGTTAGCGTTCACTGTAATGGATTGCGGAAGCGCAAACGTATTGTTGTTATTGGCTGTTTGCGGCAGGGGCAGGAGAATATGTTCTAAATTGATAAAGTTCGATTGGTAATCAATATTGGCTGTAACAGTTTGTTTGGGTGACAATAAATAAGGAATCACATTGAGCAGCGATCCTTTGATGCGAACATCCGATTTGTCAATTTGTGCAGTACAATTGTGAATGATTAAATCTTTATCTTTTATGCTTAAATCGGTTTCAAAATGTTCAATTGTTTTTTTACCCTCGGCAAACACAATATTGCTGGCGTTGCAAGTAATTTGACCGTCTGTTTCGCAGCCCAAAAAACCTTCTTTGCTCTGCAAGTTTTTGAGCAAACCTTTCATGGCAATTGTAAACTGCAATTGTCCTTCGGCTTTTTCAATAACCGATGTTTGGGTAAACTGAATTAAATCCTGCAACGATGTATTCCCTTTGCACGCAATGCTGATGAAAGGATTGTTGAAGTCGTTCACATTAAGCGCCCCGCTAAAGCTTCCCTCTCCGAGTTGGAATGAAAGTACAGGTAATATGACATAGGAGCTTTTTGCATTTTGATTGGCACCATTGCTAAACTCTCCCTTGCAATTGATATGGTGGAGTGCAACTTGATTGTCGCTGGCGGATAATGTTCCGTTTTCGATACCGAATTGAATCGCTATTTTGGGTTGTTTTTTTGCCGAAAGCTCACCTTTTACTAGGCCATTAAAGTAGATGTTTCCCTTGCTCTTGTATCGGGTAATGGATTGGCTGAGGTTACCGGGTAATAGTTCGAGTAAATCGGTAATGGCAAGTTTCTCCGCATTAAAGGTAATATCGAGTAGGGTGCTTTTGGGTTTGTTGGTAATGGTTCCTTTGCACTCAAGTGCCAGTGATCCCATATGAATGTTTCCTTTTGAAAATTGATAGACAGATGTGGCTTCATTTATATCCAGCGCAATATCAATGTCCATTTTTTTGTTTTTGATTATATGAACAGAACCTGTTTTGAGTTCTTTTACAAATACTGTTCCTGTGGCGCTCAGCGATTCTTTTTTGCCTTTAAAATTTCCGGATAACAGGATGTTTTCTGCATCCAATTGGTGCATCTGCTTGCCGTACAAATCTTCATACACAATATTCATGTTGCGCAATTGAATCTGTTTCAGTTCCAGGAATAAATCCGTTTCAGCATTGTCAGTTTCTTTCAGGACATTGTAGTTAACCTTGTTTTGAAGGTTGGTAAACAAGTGGCAATAGCCGCTATCCGCTTCAATGAGTTTGATATTATAGTGTTGGGTGAGGATATCATTAAGGTTAAAGGCAATAAAAAGACGTTTGGTTTTGAGCAAGTTACGTTTGGGGCGAAGAGGGTCGGCAATGGTTACGTCATTGAGCAACAAACTTACTTTGGGGAATTGGTCGATAAATGTAATATCAATTGAGCTCACTGAAATAGGGGCAGATAATTGTTCATTTAATTGTGTAACAGCATATTGTTTGATTTTATCCTGGTTGAACCACACAAATCCGATGGCCAACAGGAACAAAACAAAGAGCGCAAGGAGGCTTATCAGCAGGACTTTTAAAGATTTTTTCATTTTTTATTGGTGTGGCAATTTATGAAATTCAACGCGTTACAAAATACTTTTAAAAATAATTAACGAATGATTTGACTTTTTCATATCTAAATTTATCTTTGCATCCCCTTAACGGAAGAAAAGATGCTGACAACAGCGGATACTTGCAAATAAGGAAATCCATCATATGGAGGCTTAGCTCAGCTGGTTCAGAGCATCTGCCTTACAAGCAGAGGGTCACTGGTTCGAATCCAGTAGCCTCCACCAAAGGTCACTAACTTGTTAGTGGCCTTTTTTTATTTCCCCTCGGCTGTATCAGCTAATTCCCCTTTCCCCTGTGTTTCTGTTTTGGATTGGCGCCATGTATTTTCAATACCCTTTGTAACGATAGGATTTTTCAAACCGGATTTTCATTCGAAAATGAGAACGCGGTTTGCTTTACAGGAAATTGCAATAATAATTGGGTATCTCTTAACGAAGTTGCTGCAACGTTTGAGGATAGGATGAACCCACTGTAGATTAAATTCTACTAAAAGGAAGATTTTGTACTACTCTTTAACAGCTGATGAATTGGAATATTTGTGTCAATACAATGTTCAACAATTTATCATTATTTCGTTATGACTGCTAATGCGATTATTTACTTGTTTTTCTTTCTTTTGGTCATTTTAATCCTCCTGTTTTTTTTGATAGAGGTAAAAAAGATGTTTCAACATTATGCCACTAAAATTAAAGCGGGGAAGGATTTAATGGAGAGTAACAGGGCCAAATCAGACCTCGAGTTAATTTCCAGTTTTATCAACAGTTCGAGTGTATGGATTAAACCAATGACTGATGAAAGCGGGTTGAGCGATATTACTATTACATCACTTGTTGGACTGGCAAAACGGCATCGGATATTGTTACGGCCCATCATCAAGTTTTTGGAAAAGTCCTTAAAGGAAAAGCCTGATAATGAGACTAGCAGAAATTTAGCGGATCTAAAACTAATGTTAAACAAAGATGTTAAATCATAAACTAGCGAAACAAATGCACTTTTATAACCAATCATGAAAATACTGATAGTAGATGATCACTCCATCATTTTAAAGGGGCTCACCGTTTTGCTGAATGACCTTTTTTTTGGTGTTAAAATACATGAAGCCACTAGGGTTAGTGAAGCCAAAGCTGAATTTGCTGCTCATAAATTCGATCTTATTGTAATGGACTTGTCGCTTCCCGACTCTGATGGCATGAAACTGTTAGACTATTTTATTCAGCAGGACCCAAAGGCAAAGGTGCTTATATTTAGCATGAACAATGAGAGTATATATGCCCAAACGGTTATTAAAGCAGGCGCAAAGGGGTATGTATGCAAAACAAATGGTTATGATGTGCTGAAGTTTGCCATCCAAAAGGTTGCCAATAACGGCTTATATGTGAGTGATGATGTTTTGCAGAAAATACTACACAGCAAACGGGCAACTTCGGCTGCATCGGACGAATCAGAAAATCCGCTATCTTCATTAACTCCGAGGGAACTGGAAATAATCAAGCTTCTTTCTGACGGTAAAGGAACCAAGGATATAGCTTCTATTACAGGGTTAAAATCCAATACCATCAGCACGTTTAAAGCAC
>CALRRW020000042.1:0-8304 GCA_943370695.1 Comamonas sp. lk
AGATCAGACAACCATTCAGATGAAGCTTGTATTAACCCCGATGGGGAATTGAGAAGAATATAAACGCTGATTAAACAAACATTTTTCTGTTCTAACTAACATCGAGGACGGTTGTTCAATAACACGCTCCCCACAAAAACAAACAATGCAGCGCTGGTATAAAGTATACGATTTTGACAAACACGGAGCCGAACCGCAGCGCGTGAACAGTGCGCGCAGTATTGATATTGAAGGAAAGCGGTTGTGTTTAACACGCACAGAAGAAGGTTATTTTGCGCTGGATGACAGGTGTCCGCATGCAGGAGCTCGCTTTGGAATGGGCGGGTATTGCGAAGACAATATGCTGGTTTGCCCGGTTCACCGTTACCGTTTTAATGTGCAAACCGGAAAGGGTACCCAGGGCGACTATGTAAACACCTATCCAACCGAAACGCGAAATGATGGGGTATATGTGGCTATCGAAAAGAAGTGGTGGCAGGTGTTTTAACCATTACATTGATTACTTTTGACGCAACATGGTATCTTTCAAAAAATATAAAGATTTTATTACCAATGATATTTGGCACGTACGCTTGGAAAAATTTCCGAAGTGGCAACGCGCATTTATCAAAACCATCCGCATTTTATTACTGAGTATAAAGGATTTTAATGAGAAACAGTTAATCCTTCGTTCATCAGCGCTTACTTATTATACCTTGCTTTCCATTGTTCCTGTGCTTGCTATGATATTCGGTATTGCGCAGGGTTTTGGGCTCGAACAATATATTCAGGATCAATTATCGAAAGCATTCGACAGTCAACCCGAGGTGCGCGATAATTTGCTGAGTTACTCGCACAATATGCTGCAACGTACAAGTGGTGGATGGGTAGCCGGGTTTGGTTTTGTATTGTTAATTTGGTCGGTGGTGCAGGTATTGGGCAATATTGAAGATGCTCTCAATTCCATTTGGTATGTAAAAATAGCCCGTTCATGGTCCCGCAAATTCACGGATTATTTATCCATTATGGTGGTGGCCCCTGTTTTTATTATTGTAACCGGTTCGGCAAATATTTTCATTTCAACCGAAATCCATGTGCTGGCCGAAAAGCTTGCTGTGCTTGGTAGTGCCATTCAGCAACTCATTATTATTTCCATCAAATTTGTTCCTTTTGTAAGTACCTGGTTGTTGTTTTGTTTGGTGTATCTGGTGATGCCCAATACGCGTGTCAAAATAAAAGCAGCTATGTTTGCAGGCATTATTTCAGGGACATTTTTTCAGCTGTTCCAATGGGCCTATATCGAATTCCAGGTTGGGGTATCAAGCACGAATGCTATTTACGGAAGTTTCGCATCCATTCCGTTATTTATTACCTGGCTTTACATTAGCTGGACTATTGTATTAATTGGGGCTGAAATTTCATACTCTATTCAAAACGTAACGCATTTTGAAGGCGAACAGCAAACTAAAAATATCAGTGCCGAGCAACGCATGTTGTATAATCTACATATTATACATTTCATAGCCAAACAATTTGCCAAAGGAGAAAATCCGCCAACGGTCGTGCAGATCTCCGCAAAACTTGACATCCCAGCTTATCAATGCCGGATTGTTTTGCAAAATGCAATGAAAGCGAAATTGGTTGTTGAATCGGTTGAGTTTAAAACAAAGGACCCGATTTACACGCCAGCAGTTGATGTTTCGAAACTAACGATTGGGTTTATTATCAATAAACTAAATGGCCTTGGAGACCTCAGGCGTGCTTCATCAGCCGAATCATACCATCAGCTCAAACAGTTATACAATGAAATGGAAGATGCCATGTATGCTTCTCCAGCAAATAAAAACATTGTGGATTTGTAATGGCTTCTCAACTTACCGCACAGCAGGTTTTGCACGGTTACACAATGGGTATTTTCCCGATGGCCGATAGCGATGACAATGATGCTATACACTGGTACGAACCCCGAATGCGGGGCATTATTCCCCTGGATGGATTAAAAATAAGCAAATCACTGAAGCAAACCCTGCGTTCGCAAAAATTTGAAATTAGCATTGACAGGGATTTTGAAGGTGTTATACGGAACTGTGCAAACCGCAGCGAGCGTTGGATTAGCGAAGAGATTATTGAAGTATATGAGGAGCTGCACGAAATGGGTTATGCTCACAGTTTCGAAATCAGAAATCAGCAGGATGAGTTGGTTGGTGGGTTGTATGGTGTGGCAATAGGCAATGCCTTTTTTGGTGAAAGCATGTTTCATTCAGAGCGTGATGCTTCTAAAGTTGCCCTGGTGTATTTGGTAGAGTGGATGAAATTGCGCAAAATGACCCTTCTGGATACACAATACATTACCGATCATTTAAGAAGTTTAGGAGGAATAGAAATTCCGCAGGAAAGCTATCTGGAATTATTGCACGATGCATTGCAATAAAAATCCTGCACTGATTACCTCAATGCAGGATTGCTACCATTTTTTAAAATGATATAATATTATTTTTTAGATGCTTTTTTAGCAGCAGCCTTTTTGGGAGCAGCTTTTCTGGCAGTTTTCTTAGCAGCCTCAGGAGTAGTACCAATTTTGCTTACTACTTTAGCCAATTTTGATTTTTGGTTAGCAGCTTTTTTCTTATGAATTACATTTTTCTTAGCAAGTTTATCCAACATTGACGACACTTTTTTGAAAAGGTCTGCTGCCTCAACTTTATCATCTGTTGAACGCAATGTTTTAACTACAGTACGTGTACTTTTAGCTTGGTATCTGTTGCTTAAACGCTTAGTTGCGCTGCTACGAATTCTTTTTTCTGCTGATTTATGGTTTGCCATGAGTAATCTATTATTCTTTTAAAAAAGGACTGCAAATATAGGATTATGAATTCAAAATCAAAGTTTTCAACAAAAAAAAACACTTAAACCGCGAAACTCTCGCCACAACTGCATGTTCGGGTTGCATTGGGATTGTTGAAAGCGAATCCTTTTCCGTTTAAACCATCGGTAAAGTCGAGTTCGGTACCAAATAAATACAAAACACTGCGTTTATCGGTTACTACCTTAACCCCCTCAAAATCTATCACTTCGTCTCCGGCTTTTACTTCGTTGTCAAAATCCAGTTTATAAGATAGGCCGGAGCAACCTCCGCTATCAACGCCCACACGCAGGAAGTAATCCTCTGTGTAGTTCGACTCTTTTTTTAAGTCTTTAATTCTATTCTTAGCTTTTTCTGTAACTGTAATCATATACAAGATGATTTATCATACAAATGTACGTATTATATTGATAGAGCAATCGGGAGTGCTGTTTTGTTTTACTGATTTTGGTCAAAATCTCCGTTGTGCCTTTGCACCAAAGCGCTTACATTTGCTTTATGCAACAAATACAAACGATAGGTATTGCTGGTGCGGGCACAATGGGAGCGGGTATTGCTCAGGTTACTGCTCAAGCCGGATTTAATACCGTTTTATTCGACCTCAACGCTGAGGTTGTGGCAAAAGCTAAAGAAGGGTTGGAAAAAACGCTAACCGGTCTGGTAGCAAAAGGAAAAATTACGGATGCTGTTAAGGCAGAGATTTTACTACGTATAACATTTACCGCTGATATTGAACTGCTTAGGGCCGATTTGATAATTGAGGCTATTATTGAACGTCTTGATATTAAGCAACAGCTTTTTCAAAAATTGGCGGAAATAAACGGAGCACAGACGATTTTGGCTACCAATACATCTTCTATCCCGGTTACCCAAATTGCTGCAAAAATCCCTGTTCCCTCAAGGGTGTTAGGAATCCATTTTTTCAACCCGGCCCCTGTAATGAAGCTGGTTGAAATAATATTGGGTGTAGAAACGGACCCTGTTATTGCCCAAAAGTGTAAAACATTGATAGAGTCAATGGGAAAAACCTGCGTATTGGCTGCAGATGCACCCGGTTTTATTGTGAACAGAGTTGCCCGTCATTATTATGTTGAAGGCTTAAAAATTGCGGAAGAAAAAGTAGCCGATATTGAAACCATTGATGCGTTGATGGAAAGTTGTGGTTTTAAAATGGGACCTTTCCGGTTAATGGATTTAATAGGAGTGGATACCAATTTTTCGGTGACGTCTTCAATTTATAATTTGTTTCACCAAGATGGAAAATTCAGGCCAAGCCGCATTCAGCAACAAAAAGTAGACGCAGGTCATTTTGGAAAAAAAACAGGGAAAGGATTCTACAATTATGAAGTTTAATAGACTACTTACAGTTATTTTTATGTGTTTGCTTGCAACAAGTTTGCAGCACTGTAAAAAAAACACAGATAACGGAACAGATTTTTTTTCGCCCGTTCAATATAAAACGCAACTCAATTTAAACCTCCCGCAATACATCTCTTTATTGAATCCTCAGGGATATGTTTACATACCGGAAGGCAATAAAGGTTCCGTTGTGTATCATTCTCCTCAGGGAGGTTATGTGGTATATGACAGAACCTGTTCTTATAATCCAAAGGATGCGTGCGCTGCAGTTACTGTTGATAGCAATTATGTGGGTCTGAAATGCGGTTATTATGCAAATGGCTTTCAGGCATGTTGTCAGTCGGTTTTTGATTTGAATACAGGTATCGCTACTCAAAAACCCGCTTCACGGGCGCTTAAGCAGTATTACACTTCTTATGACGAAGCAAATAAAGTGCTTTACATCAGCACCAGTCCGTTTTAAATTTTAACCCAAACCGGGCAATGGTCACTGTGTTTTACCTGTTGTAAAATTCCGGCATCTTTCAGTTCTATATTGGGTGTGGTTAAACAATAATCAATGCGCCAGCCTTTGTTACGTTCTCGTGCACCAGCTCTGAATGTCCACCAACTGTATTCGTGAGGATTGGTATTAAATTGACGGAACGTGTCCACCAATCCGTTATCCATAAGCTTGCCCAACCATTCACGTTCTTCGGGCAGGAACCCCGAACTATTTTTGTTGCCAACCGGGTCATGAATATCTATCGGTTTAGCACAAATATTATAATCGCCACAAATAATTAATTTGGGTCTTTCCTTTTTAAGCTGCTCTATATAATTGTAAAAGAAGTCGAGCCATATCATTTTATATCCTTGCCTTACTTCACCGCTGGAACCTGACGGGACATATACACTCACAACAGAAGTATCACCAAAGTCTACACGTACAATTCTTCCCTCTGTATCATACAAAGGGTCTCCAAATCCATACACAATATGATCCGGTTTATGTTTGGTAAAGATAGCTACACCGCTGTATCCTTTTTTTTGTGCCGAAAACCAATAGCTGTTGTAACCCAACAAATCAAAAGGTGTATGGTCAATCTGGGCCAGTTCGGCTTTCGTTTCCTGAAAACAGTAAACATCTGCTTTGCGCTCTTCCATCCAGTTAAGAAGTCCTTTGCTCATAGCCGAGCGAATCCCGTTTACATTATACGATACAATTTCCATACAAAGAGTTTTGAAACAAATAAACGCTAATTTTTACTTTTTTGGCAGAAAGAAAATAACCTGAAGCACAATAAAAAAATGCATATTCGCAGCCTATATGTTGTACGTTAAAAAATCAAAACTACCCAAAGCCGGCAAAGGTTTATTTACCAAAGAACCTATTAAAAAAGGTGCTATCGTATGTGAATACGAAGGCGAAAAAGTTACCTGGAAAGAATGTTTGCGAAGAAATGAAAACCAAACAGGAAAGGGTGCTTATTTTTTTCACATTACCGATAAAAATTGTGTGGATGCGCAACATACACTTTGGGCAATGGGCCGTTACGCCAACGATGCAACCGGTTTAAGCCGTATTGACGGATTGCGCAACAATGCCAAATATGAAGTGATAAAGGGGAAACCCTATATTGTTGCCACAAGAAACATTACAGAGAAAGAAGAGATTTTTGTTTCGTATGGCAAAGAATACTGGGAAGCAATGCTCAAAGATTAGTTATTTAACCAAACGCATTTTAATCCTGAGATCTTCCAAAGGCCTTTCGTTGGCATCTCGTTTGACCAACATAATAGAATCAATCACATTCATTCCGGATATTACTTCACCAAAAACCGTATAGTTCATATCCAAATGTGGCGCTCCGCCAATGTTTGCATAGTCCATAATCTGTTGATTCGAAAATTTGATTTCCATCGGTGCAAAGAGGGAGTCAACAACCGTTTGCATTCCCAACATGTATGCATGCATTCCTACTTTGTCTCCTCGGAGGGTAAAGTCATCTAATTTTGCTTTAATAGAATCGGTTGACATAATTGCCCCAAAAAGCTGGCTCTTCAAATTGTAGTTTGTGGTATTGAGCATATTGCTCATTTCGTCTCTGGTAAAGGTTCTTCCCTGTACAATGTAAAACTGGCAACCACTTGACGCTTTTCCCGGGTTATCATCTCTCGCAGCGGCCAGTGCACCTCTTTTGTGATACAGTTTCGGGTTTATTTCGGCCGGAATGCGGTAGCCGTTATAACCTTGCCCCAGCACAACCCCAGCCTCAGCATATTTAGATGTGGGATCTCCTCCCTGAATGATAAAATCAGGAATTACACGGTGAAACAATAAACTATCATAAAAGCCGGCTTTCACAAGCTTGATAAAATTATCCCTGTGCAAAGGTGTTTGGTTATAAAGTTTCACAAGAATCTTACCGTATCTTGTTGAAATTTCTACCTTCTGTTCCGGAAGTGTTGGCGCGAATGAAAAAACGAGAAGGGCCGTTATCATTAATAAAATGGCCGATAAAAAGGACTTCATCTTATGTTGAGGGTGTAGCATCTTCAAATAATTGGTGTGCATCATAGTATTTAACAACTAATCGTCTTAAAAAGGTTTCTTGTTTTAACATATCGGCATAGGGCAGCTGCTTCAATTGTTTATAATGTGGCCATCCTTCTGCGTCATAAGATTCAAGTTCGTAATATCCATCAAGGGCTAATAAGGCACACGTTGCCACGTGCATAATATCCATTTTTTCATCTTTGCTCAACTCTTTGGAAATACCCAATTCACGCATCCCTATCAAGAATAACAACCCGTTCATATCCGGTTTTTTTCCAAAGTCTTTTTTAATAGCAAATACAATTTTATACCACTTCATTTTAGTGGTCTCATCCATTTCATAAACGTTTAAGCTATCAGTATCCATCTCCGGCAAAAGTAAGGAATAATTGCGTTGGTATGATAAAGATGATAGTTTTGCCGATAAGGATGCACAACCTAGGTGATAAATTAGTAGTTTTGTTTCCTCAAATAATACCATTGAATGTTTAAGTTTTTATTTTATCTATTATTAATTTATGTTGTGTACCGGATTTTATTTGGCCGGTATGCCGGTACCATTATCAAAACCAAGGTATATCGGAATGAGACGCATCATTATCACAATACACAACAGGATAAAGAGCAGGAAGGACGTGTTACTGTAAACCCTAAAATTAATAAACAACAAAGCGGAGACTCCAATAAAATAGGAGAGTATGTAGATTACGAAGAAATTAAATAATGGAAAAAAAACTGCGTGCGTGGTTGTTAAAATATTGGGGAACTGAAAAATACCTCGAGTTTGTAAGCCAAATTTACATCCGAATGATCCGGTTGGGGTTAATGAAATCCAAATACCCCGAATTGTTTTACCTGCGTACAATTGTTAAACCCGGTTATAACTGCATTGATATAGGGGCAAATGTGGGATATTACAGTACCATGTTGTCGAGTATATGTGGTGAAACCGGACACGTACATGCCGTAGAACCTGTACAGCTTTTTCAAACTGTTTTTAACCGAAACATGCAATTATTTAATTGCAACAATGTTACGTTGCATCCGGTTGCGCTTGGTGGTGAAGCCGGCAGCATTGTAATGGGTACTCCAATGATAGATGGTGTATTCAGACATGGCTTGACACATGTGGTTGAACCAAATGAAGACACAACAGGAATGCATACATATCAGGTGAACATGGTTACACCTGAAGAGTTGTTTATGAACCTTAACCGCCTTGATTTTATCAAATGTGATGTGGAAGGTTACGAAACAATCTTAATGCCTCATTTTTCTGAGATTATCAAACGTTTCAAACCGCTTATTCAAATTGAACTGGGTTCGGAAGAACACCGCAAAGCAATTATTTCGCTGATGTCAGATATTGTTGGATACAAACCTTACCGGCTCTTTGATGGCCAACTAAAGGTTATGAATAATGAAGAGGCAATCCACTACTCATCTGGAGATTTTTACTTTACTGCTTAGCTAAATACTACCACTCATCTTCGTCAACAACAATTTGTTCACGCAAGGCCTTTTTAAATTTTTCCAGCATTGCATTGATGTCTTTGTCAGCATA
>CALRRW020000043.1:0-8297 GCA_943370695.1 Comamonas sp. lk
GAAATATTAGCAGTATAGATACAAGTTTGTGGTCGGAGGCTTTTTTCTACGTTACAACTACAGATGTTGAACTTGTAAAACCCATGAACAATTCGGTTAATGTGCCCATTAAAGTTCCATTGGATTGGAGCATTCAAGGCTCCAACTTATCGCAGCGTTTTCAATACCAAGTTGGCACTGATTCAATGTTTATAACAACTCCAATTGTAACCTTAGCAATAAATGAGTTTTCTGAAGATACATTTTTGGCTAATTATGCTACAACATATTATTGGAGAGCCCGAGCATATAATAACACTGATACAAGTAAATGGTCAGTAAGGTATTCATTCCGCACTATCAATATGCCAGTTGTTGGAAATGTTACGTTGATAACTCCTGCAAATAAAGCTATCAATTTATCGCCTGATTTAATTACATTCAACTGGAATGGAGTTGTAAATGCCACTTCATACCAAATACAAGTAGCAACAGATATCGACTTTAATAATATGGTGGTTTCTAACAATCAATCTAGCATTGGATTTCAATGGTCTAATGCCTTGCCTCACACCAACTATTTTTGGCGTGTACGCGGTATCAATTCTTTAAGTAATGGTCCATGGTCTACTCAAGATTTCACTACTGCCACATTAACCTCATTGGATGAAAAAATAGTTGAAAAAACAATAATCAGTGCTTACCCAAATCCTTCTAGCTGCGAAATAAATATAACAATTTCAGTTCCTACTGTCATTCAGATTTATAACAAACTTGGGCAAAAGGTATGGGAATCAGTAGACCGGATAAAAGAGGCAAAAATTAATGTAAATGAATGGCCTAAAGGTGCATACATCATCAAAGGGCTGCAAAATCAATTTCAAATTGGTTCAACAATCTTAATTGTGCAATAGTGCAAAATACAATTTCTTCTTTCCAAGAGTTAGACATCCGCACGGGAACCATTATTGAGGTAACCGACTTTCCCGAAGCGCGCAATCCTGCCTATAAGCTGGTCATTGATTTTGGGGAGTTGGGACTTAAAAAGTCTTCGGCACAAATCACCAAATTGTATTCGAAAGAATCGCTAGTTAACAAACAGATTATAGCGGTTGTCAATTTTCCGCCCAAACAAATCGGTACATTCATGAGTGAATGTTTGGTGCTGGGTGTTGTTGGGAATGATAAAGAGGTAACCTTATTGAAACCTGATACGAAGGTGAAGAATGGAATGAAAATAGCGTGACAACGAGAAAAGATGAAAATTGAGGTTCATAATAGAAATGAGGTAAACATTGCTGAAATAAAGTCAGATGATATTATTATTCGCATCACAGAAGATGGATTAGACTTATTGGGCAATATTTATTATCAAGGGTTTGACAATATTCTCATAAATGAACAAAACATAACCCCGGATTTTTTCGACCTCAAAAATGGAATGGCAGGTGAAATTCTTCAAAAATTTTCGACTTATCGTGTTCGGTTGGCTATTGTTGGCGACTTTTCTAAATACAATAGTAAAAGTTTGAGAGACTTCATTTACGAAAGCAATAAAGGCAGACAAATCAACTTTGTTAGTTCTACGGCAGACGCAATCAGGATTCTTTCATCCAGTTAATGTTTGTTCTGTTTTGTTTCAAAGCGCTTTAGCAAGAAAATATCCTCAGACATTTAGTTTGCCTACTTATACTCGGGGACCTCATCCAAAAATTCATATCCAACAAAATCTTCCGAGTATTTTACCACTACATGTTGCAATCCATTTGTAACCAGTAGGTAAGGGGCCTTAAACTGTGAGTTGTAAATGGCAATTTGTTCGAAAATATTTTTATTAACCGGAATATCAGGACTTTTACACTCGATTAACAAATGAGGCTGTCCATTTTTATTGAATGTTAAAACATCAAATCTTTTTTTGCGTCCGTTCACGTTAAGCCCTCTCTCTACAGCTAATAGCGATAGGGGATAATGCTTTTCTACGGCTAAATACAACAGCACATGTTGCCTCACCCACTCCTCGGGTGTCAATACCACATATTTTTTCCTGATAATGTCGAAAACATAGTTGGTATTTTGTTCGCTTTTCGTTTTAAACTTGTACGTAGGAAAATTTAACTGCATTCCACCGCAAATAAAGCCAAAAAAACAGATATGGCAGGAGCCTCCGATTTTAATTCAATTATGAAAAGCCTCAAGGCTAAGCAGTATGCACCTGTGTATTATTTGTTTGGGGATGAGCATCATTTTATTGATGAAGTGAGTAATTATATTGAAACCAGCGTGCTTAGCGATGGGGAGAAGGGCTTTAACCAGATGGTACTGTATGGAAAAGACAGTGATGTACGCACCATAGTAGCCAATGCCCGCAGGTTTCCAATGATGGCCCCATATCAGGTTATTATTGTAAAGGAAGCACAAAGTTTAAAGGAACTGGATGAGTTTGAAGCGTATTTTGATAAACCTGTTCCCACCACCATACTGGTTATTTGCAACAAAAGCAGCAAACTGGATAAACGTACGAAGTTTTACAAAGCCGTATCAAAACATGTGATTTTTGAGTCGAAAAAATTGTATGACAATCAGTTACCTCCATTTATTGAGGCTTACCTCAAAAATAAAGGATTTAAAATTGGTGCACGTGCCGTGAACCTGATTGCCGATTCATTGGGTTCAGATATTGGAAAAATTGTGAACGAGCTCGAAAAACTCATCATCAACAAACACGATGAAAAGGAAATTACCGATACCGATGTGGAACTGAAAATCGGAATCAGTAAGGAGTTTAATATTTTTGAATTGATAGGCTCTATGGCCATGAAAAACTCCGCCAGGGCATTTCACATTGCACACCATATGGGCAAGGCAAAGGATTTTTCAATCATTGCAACGCTCATCAACATGAATACATTTTTTAACAAAGCCTATATTGTTAAACAAAGTAAAATAAAGGACAAATTTGAGCTGCAAAAAAAGTATGGGTTCAATTCTTTCCAGGCCACCGATTACCTCAATGCGGTAACGCGCTACTCTTCGGATGAATTGGAAAAATGTATCCGCATCATGCACGAGTACGATTTAAAAAGCAAAGGGGTGAATAATATTTCGGCTTCGCCAGAGGAATTGTTGAAAGAGGTGTTGATTAAGATTTTGTAGAATGAATCTGCGAAACCTGCAGGCAGTTAAAGCTCATAACAAATTGTTTTTCCCCAGCTAGGAAGTTTGGGAATCGCAGCTAACCGGGAAATAGTTTAAATTGAAAATTCAAGCCTCTCTACGATTAATGTTTTTACGATGAAGATATTTGGATTGCTTGTCATTTTCTGTTTACATACACCATTCTGTTTTGCGCAATTTGAAAAAGGCAAGGCTGCTGTGGGATTCAATATGGGGTTCAGTTATGACAACAATAAAGATGATGATTCCTTTTATAAAACACAAAAGCAAACCACTTTTGCAAGCGATTTGTTTGGCGAGTTTTTTGTTCACCGCAATGTGAGCGTTTTTGCAGGATTGGGATTTGAACATAACAACAGGCATGCTACAAATAGCATAGTGGACTCGGCCAATAACAGGTATTTTTACGATTTAACCACCTGGGAAAGAACCCTTGTTACCATGGTTGGAATACGTAAATATTGGTTTGGAAAAGAAGGGAAATTTGGTCTTTTTGTAATGCCTTATGCGTTGGTATCCATTACAACAATTCAATATGAATACTCGTTAACAACACCTTCAAATAAGAATACTTCATCAGAAAGAAATGATTTCTGGAGTCCTTATTTTAAAACGGATATTGGTGCGTGTTATTTTGTAAAGCCTAATTTTTCGCTGGAACTCTCAACCAATATTGTGCAGGCTTATGCCGATAAAAACCACAAGTATGTATATTTACTGCGTGACCTTACGCGTCTGAGGTATGGGATGCGTTATTATTTTTAAGAAACCTTATCACCGCCATCCAATAACAGGCGTTGTTTTATTGATCGAGCCATTGTTTGAAATCAGCTGCTTTTTCCCTGCTCACTATAATTTCTTCTTCCACATGGGGGAGCAGTTCTACTTTTAGCTTTCCATTAAAATAGCTATGTATGTTTTTGATGGAATGCACATTTGCAATAAATTGTCTGTTGAGCTGAAAGAAGAGTTGAGGATTTAACTGTTTACTCAATTCGTCAAGCGAGTAATCCATAACATACTTCTGCTGATGGATTGTGTGCACATACACCATTTTTTCCGAAGCATTAAAATAGGCGATATCCTCAACCGGCAGGGAAATGAGTTTATTGCCGTTTTTAATCAGGAAGCGCGATTTATAAGAAACCTGCTGCGGCACAAAGCTCTCTATTAAACTTTGTAATTTGTTGGTGTAATCTGTTTGATGATTTTGAAGCGTATTAAATTTAGTGATGGCTTGTTGCAACTCATCTTTATCTATTGGTTTTAATAAATAATCAATGCTGTTAAGCTTAAATGCTTTGAGGGCAAACTCATCATATGCTGTGGTGAATATAATAGGGCACGCAATTTCGATTTGCTTAAAAATATCGAAACTTTGTCCATCGGCCAATTCTATATCAAACAAGGCTAACTCTACGTTAGGATGTTTTTCAAAAAGCCTTACTGCCGAGGCTATACTATCGGCCGTAAACAAGATGGTGGAATGCGGTGCTACCTCGGCTATCAGTTTTTTGATGCGGCTAAGGGCTGGTATTTCGTCTTCAATAATGGCAATTTTCATAATTAACTGAGTAGTGGAAGTGACACCATAAAATCTTTTCCGTCTTCAAAAATTTCGACCTCATCCTGGGTAAGCAAACTGTATCTGTGCACAATATTGTGGAGCCCTATTCCATTACTATCATTGCTTACAATGGTTCGGGGCTGTAAATTATTGCGCACAAATATTTTATGGTTAAACACTCCGATATAAATAGTCAGCGGTTTATCGGCTGAAATAATATTGTGCTTAATGCAGTTTTCGATGAGCATTTGCAGCGAAAGGGTTACGATTTTGGTTTGCTGGAATTGCGGTTCGATATGAATATGTGTACGCAAATTATTGCCAAACCGTATTTGATTGAGGTAAATATATGATTGGACAAAAGCAAGTTCTTCGCTCAGGGGGATAAGCTCTTTGTCTTTTTGTGTAAGCACATATCGGTATACACTCGAAAGTTTTTGCACAAAATCGGTTGCTGTTTTCGGGTTTTCTTCAATTAAACTGGTGAGGGTATTGAGTGAATTGAACAAAAAGTGGGGGTTGATTTGGTTTTTGAGGGTGGCAAATTCGGCACTGATGCGTTCCCGTTTAAGTTCTTCTTTTTCTTCCAGGGTTTGTCGCCATGATTTGAAAAATGCCATGGCAACAAAAACGCAATTCACAAATAGCGTAATGACAATGCTGATGATGAGATAGGTAACATTTTCTTTGGAAGAGAGTTCGCAAGGGTAACCCTGTATAAGCGGAAAAATAAACAGGCCGTATGTAAAGTGGACGATAATGGGCCAGAAAACTGCGGTTAAAATGGATACAACCAACTTGTGGCGGATGTTTTTTTCCCAGGTGAGTTTTCTGTCAAAGATTTCAATGAGCAATATGTTCCCATTCCAAATCAGGAATATATCGATAAACGTGCTGATAAATTTTTTAAACACCTCTGAGAAGGGGCCATCAAATTTTCCCAACGTAGCAAAAAAAACTGCCAGCAAAAAGATAATACCATGCCTGATAACAATGTCTCGCTTGTTAAAAAATCCCGGACTGGTACTTATCTTAATGGCCATGGTTGAATGTTAGGATATAAATATACTGGTTTGGTACTGAATATGATTAAAATGTATACCTAAACATAGGCACCGGGAAAAAGGCTTGTTGGTATTCATATGTAATGCTGTTGCTGTATTTGTTGTATCCCTGGCTAAAAATATTCTGATGGTTGGTTACGTTCTGAAAATCCACGGCAAGCTCCATCGAACTCTTTTTGAATTCCCTGCGCCATCCGATTTTTATATCTACCCTAAAGTAAGCACTTTGTTGTTCGCTATAAGATTTTGTTTTGTCGTATACAGCCGATCCCCTTGCTTGTGAGGCAGCAAGATCTAGCGGTGTAAAGTATTTGCCGCCAATGGAAGTGGCTTTGATATTGGTGTATAACACATTGTTTCCGTTCTTGCCCAATTTGAATTCTTTTCCGGCTAAAACATTGGCAGCATATTTTGTGTTAAATGCGGTGTTTCGTTCAATATTGTCGCTGCCTTTATACTTGCTGTCAAACAATGAACCTGTGGTTAAAAAGTAAAATCCTTTGCTAAAGTAACGTTCAATGGTAAGTTCCAATCCGTAGTTTTGCCCTGTTCCGGTATTCACCAAATCACTTTCGTCACTTGGTTCAAAAGCGGCACCCACATTTAATGTTGAGTACGAAGAAGGATAACCATTTACAGGAACCTGATCAAGGTATTGGTAATACGTTTCGATTCGGATTTTGAGCGATTGGGTAAGCATGTTTTCATAACCCAACACAACATGATTGCTGCGCATAAATTGGAGTTTTTTGTTGGTTTCTTCTCCCTGCGCATTTTGCACATACATATTGTAAATGGGCAATGTTTGATGGTGCAATCCATAACCTGCATTGATACTCGAACTTGCATTTAACGCAAAGCGCAATCCCACCCGTGGTTCGGCAACAAGTTGTTTATTTACATCCAAGTATTGTGAGTGTATCCCAATATTGGAAGTAAACCGCGCATTGATACGGTATTTCCATTGCACATATCCCTGGGTAAGATTTACACTTCCTGTTTTGTTTACGTGCACCTGGTCAACAGTGCCACCCATCAATACATCTTTGTTGTAATAATCAAACAGAGTAAGGTCATGATTGAATCCCGCATTGAGGGAATGTTTTGCATTAAACTTATGTGTAATATTAAGCACAGCCGAATATTTGTTGTCCTGAAAATGTCCTGCTGCTTTGGGTGTAGTTGTTTCGGTAGGGTAAGCGATGCTGTCATTTGTGTAACTGCTGTAACTATGGCTTGCGGCCAGGGTAAATTTAGCCCATGTTTTGGCGGTAATGTTTTTTTCATAGCTGGTGCCCACCACACCGCTTCTGTAGCGTGGGCGCAAGTTTTCATCACGCGAGCCGTAAAAATTAATATCCGTGGTATCTACATCAGCACCTAACAAATCAATTGAACTTAAACCACCCATTCCCCAAATGGTGTACTTCGATTTGTTTTTGGTGGGGATGCTAACTTTAAAATTCATGTCTTGGTACAAAGGTGTGGCGGCACCTGTTCCTACATTTACACCCACATTATTCATTAAACCTAAAGTGGAGTAGCGATAGTTAAAGATGAATGATGCTTTTGATGTTTTGCTAAAAGGTCCTTCGGCTCCTAATTCAACACCATTAAAACCAATTTGTGCAATGTATTCGCGTTTCTCATTATTGCCTTCACGCAATGCCAAATCAAACGCGCCACCATTGGCATTTCCATACTGAGCCGGAAAAGCACTCGTAAAAAAATCGCTTTTTGCAATATTGTTTGCATTGAGCATGCTCACCGGGCCACCTGTGCTAAAGCTTCCACCAAAATGATTGGGGTTGGGAATATTTACACCCTCCATTTGCCACAACATTGCACTGGGCGAATTACCACGCACCACAATATCATTCCTGCTATCGTTGCCGGCAACCACACCCGCAAAATTTGCAGCCATCCTACTCGGGTCACCTAATGATCCTGCATACTTTTTAGTATCATCCGGATTAAATGAACGTGAACTCACAGTGGCCATTTCGTTGTTTGTAACCGTAGGATCTTTTCGCCTGTTGTATGTAATGGTTACCTCATTTATTTTGGTTACCGCTTCTACCAGGGTAAGATTAAGAACTACTTCTTTTCCGGCTGTTACCATTACATCAGGATAGGTTAAGGTTTCGTACCCGATATAGGTAACCTTAATGGTTTTGCGACCCAAAGGAATGCCGGAAAATTTAAAATTGCCATTCACATCGGTTGTGGTGCCTGCTATAAGTTCTCCGTTTAGGATGGTAACGGTGGCACCTATTACGGGTTGTTTGCTATCACGGTCGAGTAATGTACCACGAACGGTTTGTGTAGCTTGCTGTGCGGTGGCGCCCAACGAAACGCAAAAGAGCAAAGCAAAAAGGTAGTGGTACATTTTGCCTATAAAGTGCACAATCAGTGCTTCGATGGTGTTTAATAGTAAAAAAGTAGGTTTCATATTCGTCATTTATACCTGCAAAGATTGATTTACCCGCAAATGAAGAGGCAATGTATAA
>CALRRW020000044.1:0-7976 GCA_943370695.1 Comamonas sp. lk
AGGAAAACCCGGCCGAAGGAACGTTAACACCCACCAGCAAAACCAATCAAACCATTCGCAGGAAAAGTTTGGAAGAGGTATTTGGCAAACTCAAAAAAGGCGGACAGGGCAACCACAAAACTAGGTTCACCGGTCACGGAGATGAAGCCAACAGCGATACCCGCAAGTTTACGTTTGGCGATTCCATTGACCAGATAGACATGACCGCCAGTTTGCACAATGCACAGGTAAACCATGGCATCGACAATTTTAACCTCACCGAAGAAGATTTGGAAATACGCGAACGCGATTACAAAACACAAACCTCTACGGTGCTGATGATTGATATTAGCCACAGCATGATATTGTATGGCGAGGACCGCATTACACCCGCCAAAAAAGTAGCCATGGCCTTGGCCGAACTCATCCAAACCAAATACCCCAAAGACACGCTTGATATCATTGTGTTTGGCAACGATGCCTGGCCCATTGAAATTAAGGACCTGCCCTATTTACAGGTTGGTCCGTTTCACACCAACACCTATGCAGGATTGGAACTGGCCATGGATATATTGCGCAGGCGCAAAAATGCCAACAAACAAATTATGATGATTACCGATGGTAAACCCACCTGCCTCAAAGAAGGAAACGGGTATTACCAAAACAGCTTTGGGTTGGATAGGAAAGTAATAAACAAAACCCTTACCATGGCCGCGCAAGCCCGCAGGGTGAACATCCCCATCACCACATTTATGATTGCCACCGACCCCTACCTCCAACAATTTGTGCGCGAATTCACCAAAGTAAACAATGGCAAAGCCTATTACAGCGGACTCAATGGCCTGGGCGATTTTGTGTTCGAAGATTTTGAACGCGGAAAACGCAAGGTCGTGAGGTGACGCAAGCCAAAATAAAAGCCGCAGATTATCCCAATTCAAAAAAATAAAAGACATTTAATTGCCACAAGACAACACAATATAAATTTGCGTAATCTGCGGCTAAAAAAAACGCAAGACATTACAACAGCAAACTGAAAACAACGAACTGAAAACAGAAATGAAGAACATACACACAATAGGTCAACTGAAAGCAAGCGGGTACACCCCCAAAACCGTAAAACAAGAAATGCGCGAAAACCTGATTGCGTTTTTGCGTGGCGGAAAAAATCCGTTTGAAGGCATACAGGGATATGACGAAACCGTATTGCCGCAATTGCAAACTGCTATTTTATCGCAGCACAATATCATCCTGTTGGGATTGCGCGGGCAAGCCAAAACACGCATTGCACGCCTCATGCTAAACTTATTGGATGAATACATTCCGGTAGTGGAAGGCTCGGAAATAAACGATGACCCGCTCGAACCCCTAAGCCGTTATGCAATAGACTTAATAGCCGAAAAAGGAGATGAAACACCCATTACCTGGATGCACCGCAATGACCGCTATACCGAAAAACTCGCAACACCCGATGTAAGTGTGGCCGATTTAATTGGTGATGTGGATCCCATTAAAGCAGCCACCCTCAAATTGCATTACAATGACGAACGGGTGATTCACTTTGGATTGATTCCCCGCAGCCACCGTTGCATTTTTGTGATTAACGAACTCCCCGATTTGCAAGCCCGTATCCAAGTTTCGCTGTTTAATATTTTGCAGGAAGGCGATATGCAGATTCGTGGTTTTAAATTGCGACTGCCATTGGATGTACAATTCGTGTTTACCGCCAACCCCGAAGATTACACCAACCGCGGCAGTATTGTGACTCCCCTTAAGGATAGAATTGACAGCCAGATTTTAACACATTATCCAAAAACAATTGCTATTTCCAAAACCATTACCCAACAGGAAGCAGCCATTAAACCTGCACAAAAAGCAGCCATCACCGCACACGAATTATTGAACACCCTTATTGAACAAATAGCAATGGAAGCACGCCAAAGCGAACTGGTGGATCAAAAAAGTGGTGTATCGGCAAGGTTAACCATCAGTGCCATGGAAAATTTATACAGTGCTGCCGAACGCAGGATATTGTTAAACGGTGAAACATCTACCCATTTGCGCATTGCCGATTTGTTTGCCGTATTGCCCAGCATTACCGGCAAAGTGGAATTGGTATACGAAGGCGAACTGGAAGGTTCCAACAATGTAGCGCAAACCTTAATTGGCAAAGCCATCCGCACCTTGTTCAGCCAACAATTTGCCAATCCCGAAAAAGTTAAAAAATCAAAGAAACCCAATCCGTATGCTGAAGTCATTAACTGGTTTAACGATGGCGAAACAATGAGTATCCTCTCTACAGCATCCAACCAGGATTATGAAAAAGAACTCAACAAAGTTTCCGGTTTAAAAGATATTGTAAAAACGACTTTGGGCAAAAACAGCAAGGCAGATGAACTTCTGATGATGGAATTTGTATTGCATGGATTGTCGGAATTCAGCCAGTTGAGCAAACATCCGTTAACAAGCGGATTTGAATTTAAAGATTTGATGAGTGCCATGTTTAGCATGGAACCCGGAAGAGCAGATGAAGAGTAACCTTGTAGTTGATTTACAGCGTTTCACATAATAAGACTTCGTTTACAAAGTGTTGACGTAACCTTTTGCAATCTATTTGCTATCATTACATAAAGGTGGAGACAGCAACCATTCAAAAAACGAGTCTTCCTGCAAAGACATTTATTGCAGGGGCGAAACCGAAAAGCCTATGAGTAGGAATAAACCAAGAAACAAATGGCTACCGTAATTTTATCTCATGAAGTATCAAACTTTGATCAATGGAAAAAAGGTTTTGACGAAGGCGAAGGACTTCGTGCACAGGCAGGAGTAAAAACACACGGTGTTTACAACTCAGTAGAAAACCCTAACCACGTGACGATTGTTACTGAATTTCCGAGCGTAGAAGCAGTACATGGATTTTTGGCAAATCCACAGTTAAAAGCCGATATGGAAACAGCCGGAGTTGTTGGAGCTCCCGAAATAAAAATTTTAAACAAGGTTTAATTTTTTCATAACATCTTAAAAAAAGACAGGCTTTAACGAGTCTGTCTTTTTTTATGAACATTATAACCTAATATTGAAAAAGCTACTACCCTATCTTTTCAATTATGCATAACGGGAAAGACCTCACCTTAACAATTACCTTTGTCATATGATGAACAGCGATACCAAAAACCTCCTACATTCGGAAAACGAACAACTCAAAAAATTGCAGGATATTGTCAAAAAATCAATTGAGGATGAAAACCTGATTATTGAAAATTTGCTGAATCCACCCAAGGAAATATTAACGCAAGGACAAAAGGTTTCAGATAAGGTTGCCCGCTTTGGTGGCAGCTGGGAGTTTATTATTTTCTTTTTCATCATCCTCATTGTATGGATCATCATCAACTCCATTAACCTGATGGCATCACCTTTTGATCCGTACCCGTTTATTTTAATGAACCTGATTCTGTCGTGTATTGCCGCATTGCAGGCGCCCATTATTATGATGAGCCAAAACAGGCAGGAAGAAAAAGACAGAAAGCGCGGTGAAAATGATTACCTCATAAACCTCAAAGCCGAACTCGAGATAAGATCGCTGCACCAAAAAGTTGATTTGCTGCTCGAAGAACAGATTAAAATATTATTTGACAGCCAGGCCAAACAATTGGAAATATTAAACCGCATTGAACAGAAATTAGACAGCACAAAAAAGTAAAATCCTGTTTATCAAATAGCCAACACAACATCTTTAAACAGCTTTCGGGCTGTTTTTTTTTTGCTTCAGCATAACGATTCAAAATACCCAATTGCGGGTATAGTTATGATTGGTGTCCGCTTTAGTTTTGAAAGGTGCTTTGTCATTAATCATCATTACAAAGTAAAAATGGAGACCAGCTACCATTCAAACGGGGCGCCACCGAAAAGCCATATGATTAGGAAGTTTAATGTAAAACATCATGCAACGAGAAGAAGTTGAACATTTGTTTTTAGACTTTTTTGCGAAAAAAAAAGTTGAATTAATCCCTGTAGGAACCATTGTTTCTTCTGTACTGTCCTTCGACAAATTCAAACTGGAAGTTAAAGACAAGGAATTATGGAATAAGGAAACTTCGATGTGGTCACCGGCCGATGGCAGAAAAATTGCGGGAAGCCGTTATGCCGAAATCCTGTTTGCCGCAGAACCCAATCAGGAAAAAATACGGGTGCCTGACTTAAGGGGCGTATTTATACGCGGACTCAATAACTTTGACATCAACTACAATGTGGCGCCTTCATTTCCTGATCAACTGGACCCCGACAATGATGTGAACAACGAAGTGCGTGTGGGCGGAAGCTTACAATATGATGCGATTAAAAATCACGTTCATCCCTATTACGACAAAGGAACCATTCATACTGGCGATTGGGGCGCATCCGAGGCAGGGAATTATAATGGAGGTGAAACCCGCAATACACAACCTCAGTTAAAAGGCAATGACCATGAAACAAGACCCAAAAACGTAGCTGTTTTTTACTACATCAAAATAAATTAAATAAGAAGCCTGCAACAAATTGTATTCCACTCAATACAAAACCATCATCAGGTGGTAATCCTATAACTACTTCACCAATATGATGATGCTCAACAAAAGCCTTGGTAAAAAGCTTTTGTTGAGCAATCAATCATTATTCAACCGGCAATATCTGCTCGGCTACCAATTCATCATTAATGGACACCGGAACGTGTTCCTTGTGTTTATTTTTCACCAATTTACTGACGCGGTACACTAAGAAAATACATAAAATCATTGTTGCTCCCACAATGTATCCAAGCATATCATAATGCTCCAGCGGACTTGTTTTGGTGGGTTGCACCACCACCATACCTGCAAGCACAGCAGCAACGCCACCCGCCATTTGTTGCAGGGATGCATTGATGCTCATAAACGCTCCTCGGTCTTTCATATCGGGAATAGCAGAAACCAATGCCGTTGCAGGTATCATGCGCGACATGATGCCCATAAACATCAATACATTGATTACGATAATTCCCCATAACGGAAACACACCCAAATGGGTATAAATAATCACCATGATAACACCCCAGATAGAACCATAAGCAAATATTTTAAACTTATCAATCTTATCGCTGAGCTTACCAATAATGGGCATGATAAATATAGAACCCACTCCGGTAATCATAAAAATTAACGGCAATTGCAGTTGCGATATTTGAACGTTATTCACCAAAAAAGCACTGCCAAAAGGCATGAGCATAAATCCTCCTGTAGAGAGCAATGCGGTTGCTAAAAAGGCAATGCGGTAATGCCTGTTGCGCATCGTATGCCATAAATGCTGGAATACATTTTTATCCCCCTGCAAAGCCAAATGTTCGGTTACCGGTTTTAATTTGAGCATCACCACAATTCCCAATAACAAAGCAAAAGCTACAATCATGATAAAAGGGGCGTGCCAATCCCATTGGGTGGCAAGGTATAAACCAATCGGAATACCCAATACCTGGCTTCCTGCAAATGCCATCTGGATGGTTCCCATTACACGGCCACGTTGCTGGATGGTGAACAAATCGGTAACAATAGCCATAGATATTGAACCAATAACCCCTCCAAACAATCCGGTAATAATGCGAGCTGCTAAAAGTTGCTCATAGGTTTGCGCCAATCCGCAAAAAAGTGTTCCCGCCAAAAAGCCCGTGTAAAAGAACAACAGTATTTTTTTGCGATCGTATTTATCGGCAAATCCTGCTGTTAAAATTCCGGATACTGCCGCACTAAAAGCATAGCCCGAAACCACCGCACCAAATTGTGCAGGTTTGATATCCATCGATTTCATGAGGATATCACTTAATGGCGAAAGCACCATAAAGTCGAGGATAACAGTAAATTGAAGCAATGCCAGCATGGCAATGACTAGTTTTTGGTATGCTGTAAAAGGTACAGCCTCTTGTTTTATATTCTGTTGCATCTGTTTAGTTATTGAGTTCGCTACATTGGTAGCCTTCGTTTGTAATGATGTTAATCATTTCAGTTGATGAAAGTGTTGGTGTAATCACCCTTAATACACAATCGCAATCGCATGTATCAACGCTCCAATGATAAATGGCATCAATATTTAAGGCCCTTGCGATAATGGCCGTATCTTCCGGTGTTTTAATATTTGTTTTAAATATGTGTATGTGTTCTTTCATAGCAATTTGGTGTTTTGATCGTTACGTGGTGTTTAGGGTTTGAGTGCTTTAATAACCAAATCAAACGTTTGCCACATTAGTTTTTCGGAAAAGGTAAAGGGCGTATTCCCCATGCTCCTGCCCTCTATGTGAAACCGAATCAGGTTATTGAGCGGAGCAAATGCCATGGACCAGTATACTTCAACCGGCATGGCCTGCAGCTCTTTATTTTTGATGGCATTTTGCACAAACACCGTCATTTTCTCTTTAAATCCTGTATTGACAGCACCTGCAATTTTTTCATAGTTGGGTGAATTGCGCAGCAACTCAAACAGTTCATACGAAAGTTTATTGTTGAGCCAGTATTCCGACCTGTTTTTCCATTGCATCCTAAGTCCTTCTTCAAAATGCAGGGTAGGTTCAAAACCATTTAAAATAGCCGTTTTCATTTTAAGTCCTTCTTCAATTCCGATCTTCTCAATAAGGTCTTCCTTATCCTTAAAATAAATGTATAGGGTAGCTGGCGAAACCCCTGCAGCCTTTGCAAGCTTGTGCATACTGAAACCATTAAGCCCTTCCTTGACCAATATTTCCAGGGCTTTTTGCCGCACCAGTTGTTCTTTGTTTTCGTCTCTTATCCGCATATCAGGGTGCGAATATAAATGAATGTTTGTTTACTTATTGGTTCTTTTTTATTTTTTACAGATAACCTTAACACATTGGCTATACGCAGTCGTCATCCTCAACTCGTAATTTAACTCGTATTAGTCAAATCTTAATCCGTTATTCGCAACAATATTGCAAATCAAAAAAACGTAACCCTTACCTACAATGTATCCAACCATATCCGATATGCTCAATGATTTATTGGGCATCAATATTCCGCTTCCTATTCAAACGTTTGGCTTTTTTATGGGACTTTCTTTTTTGGGTGCATACTGGACCACCGCCAGCGAACTTAAACGCAAAGAAGCACTGGGATTGATTTCAACCATATCCAAAAAAATTACGCTGTACAAACGCGTAACACTGCAGGAGTATGTGATCCAGATTGTATTCGGAGCACTTATCGGTTACAAAGTGTTGGAAATGGTATTGCACTACAATGATTTGCTCAACGATACACAAGCATTTATCCTCTCAAGCCGTGGCTCTTTATTGGGTGCATTGTTGGGTGCAGGGATTGCTTATTATTTCCAGAAAAAAGAAGACGATAACGCCAAAAAACACGAGCCACAGGAAAAAACCATCATGGTTCATCCCCACGAACTGATGGGTAATATATTATTGATAGCGGCCATCACCGGTTTACTGGGAGCCAAAATATTTCACAACCTTGAGAACTTAGATGATTTTGCCGTTGACCCCATAGGGGCTTTGTTATCTTTTAGCGGGCTTACCTTTTATGGCGGATTAATCGTTGCGGCTTATGCCGTATTGCGCTACACGGGCAAACATGGCATCAACTGGAAACACATGATTGATGCCGCAGCTCCGGGATTAATTTTAGCATATGGAATTGGCCGCATTGGCTGCCACCTGAGTGGCGATGGTGACTGGGGAATTGTAAACCTGGCTGCAAAACCGGAATGGATGGCAATGCTTCCCGATTGGATGTGGAGCTTCACCTATCCGCACAATGTATTGGGCGAAGGTATTCCGATAATGGGCTGCGAAGGCAAACATTGCTTTGAGTTACCACAGCCTGTTTACCCTACCCCATTTTACGAAGTCATCATGTCGCTAACCATTTTTGGTGTGTTATGGGCCATCCGTAAACAAATTAAAACACCGGCCCTGTTGTTCAGCATTTACCTGATATGCAATGGTCTTGAACGTTTTCTAATCG